>CAZAQM010000004.1:12376-23096 GCA_964487385.1 uncultured Dethiobacter sp. | reverse complement strand
GGCGTCCCCAGGTATTTTTCCAGGGCTTCGGCCCTTTGCAGCGGAGATGGTCTCCAGATAAAATATTTCTCCAGGATCTCTTCCGGAATATCGATCCAGCGCTCGGTGCTCACCTCCTGCTCGATGAGATTCATGGGAAAGATGCGTTCCAGGTCCTGGGGCCCGATGGGCTTTTGGGTTTCCGGATGCAGCGGGGGCTGCATTGGCGTGGGCATATCCGCCTGAATATTATACCACTGCCTGGGCATCTCCTTTTCCGTTAAAAGTATTTTTTTCGCCGTCATTTTTTTAACCTCCTTTTACTGAAAATAAAAAATCCCCGTCAGGGACGAGGATCTACTCGCGGTGCCACCCAAATTTGCTCCCCTGAATAGGGGAACCTCTCGCAGACAAGGTACGGGATTGCCTTTTTGCCGGCTTTCCGATACCCGTTTCTTTTAACGGTAAAATCCCGTCCCGGCCTACAGAGCACACCAAAGTTTCGGCCGGGCGCTTCGGGGACCCATTCAACCGGTGATAGGATACCAGGCTCGCAGCTGCAGGCTCTTTGGCCCTTGCCCGGCTCTCTGAATCCTTCTTTCCAGCCTACTATTTCCCTTCATCAGCTTTAAACAGATATTTGATTGCCGCAATCATACCACAGACAAAAAGACCTGTCAACGAAAACGCGAAATTTTTGTAGTTATTCTGTGATAATGTCACGTTAACCGCCTCAAAGCAGCTGCTCGATGTGCTGCGGTGAACCCAGGACGATAAAAATATCATTCTTCTGCAGCTGGTAATCGGCCATCGCTTCCAGGACGCGATCTTTCCTGAAGATACAGATGATTTTGAAACGTCCCTGGTGTTTTTCTGCCAGCATGCGAATTTTAATCGGTTCATAGCGCCAAAGCACCTGGCGGATAACGTAATCGGAAAGCTTGGGCAGCACCCCCGCCTCCACCATGGCCACCTGCAAAAGCTGGCAGCCCAGCAGCGATTCGGTCAGCACATGGTTGGCCCCTGCCTGCCGCAAACGATTGACGGCCTCCGCTTTCACCGCCCGGGATACCACATTGAGCTGGGGATTTAAATGCAAGCCGGCAAGAACAGTGAAAATATTGAGGCTGTCATTATCCATGGTCACGATAAGGGTATCCGCCTTATCGATGCGGGCCTTCTGCAGGACATGGGGCTTGGTTGCATCGCCGACGACCAGCTCCCCGCTAAAATAAAGGGGCTTGTTGGCAATATCGATGGTAACGGGAACGATACCCGCACTATTGAGCTCTTTTCCGGCTTCCTGCCCGACCCGCCCGGCCCCGACCAAAATTACATGTTTGCCCGGCCCTGCCCCCCCAACATAGGAAACCAGCCGATCCACGCTGTCCCGCTGGCCCAGCACGATCAAAGTTGAATCATTGATCTTTGTATCGGCAGTGGGACTGGTCACCGTTCCGTCGGGGTGCCAGATGGCGGCGATTGTGGCCCCCGTTTTCGTGCGAATCTGTGCATCTCCGATGGATTGGCTGCCGAACCTGCTGCGGGAACCGATATGTATGATGGTCGGCTTCAACTGCTCCATGATCCGCGGGGAAATCTCTATATCTATTAACTTCAGGAATTCAGTGGGGATAGCCGCAGCACAGATCCAACCGACGAGCTGCCGCCCCAGGGTTTCTTCCAGAACGACCACCTGCTTGGCGCCGGCGGCATAAGCCAGCTCTGCCCTCTTATTATTTTCCATCACAGCCAGGACGGGGGTTTTACTCATCGTCGAGATGGCCAGCGAAGCATTGATATTGGACGTATCCTCGCTGCAGGCGATGACCAATCGCGCCTGCCCGACATTCAGCTTTTTCAGCCCCTCATCATAATTGGGATCGGCACAGATGCAATGCAGGCCTTTTTCTATTAATCCGACGGCCTCGGACTGTTCCCTGGCGGCAACGATATAGGGGATATGGTAGCGTTCGATGAGCTTAATCGTACGGGCAACCATTTCGTTATAATCCGTAAAGACAATATGCCTGCTCATTCTGGTTACCGTCGGAGCCCGGGGGACGATACGGCTCTCGATCAGGGTTGCCATCAGCGTCCCGGCGATCATAAATATCATGAAAACACCGGAAATCATGAGAAAAATGGAAAGAGCGACCATGTAATGCGACTTAAAGGGCAGAAACTCCCCGTAGCCGGTGGTGGTAATCGTTTGCACGATGAAAACGGCCGCCTGCCCCATGGTTATTTCCCTGCCCTCATAGGTTAACATGAGATACCTGGCCAGAGGTATCAGGGCAATGATCAGCAGGAAAAAAAAAGCGAACAGGCGAAAGAGAAGCCTTTGGCTATAATCAGTAACTGATAAGAGGCGTGCCCTTCGCCCGGCGTACCCTGGAGCCCGCCTTTCCCCTCCGGACATTTTTTTGCTCTGATGGTTCATCGATCCTAATTCACCTTCCCTTCCCTGCGTATGATTATAGCACCGGCAAAAAGAAATTCAACCGGCGAACTTTGCAAAAAAGAAAAAGGAGAAAGCATATCCGTATATAATTATATAGATATAAATTTTTAGGGGAGGGATCTTCACTTGCGCTCCAAAACAAAACTTACCGTATTTATATTGGGATTGATGGGATTTTGGGCCATGGGCGATAATTATGCTGCTTCCCCTATGCTAGTAAATATTGCCGGGGATTTTCACATCGATATAGGGACGGCAGCCCTCTCCGTAGCCGCTTACATGCTTCCCTTCGGCCTTTTTACCTTGTTGTTTGGCCCGCTGGGGGACAGGTACGGCAAGGCCAGGGTGATCAGCCTGGCTGCCTTCGGCACGGCCATATTCAGCTGCCTGGGCGCTTTAGCCTGGGATATAGTCTCCCTATCCTTAATTCGGGCCATCAATGGCATCCTTGCGGCGGCCATCCTTCCGGTGACCATGTCCTATGTAGGAGACCTTTTCGAGGAACCAAAGAACAGACTAAATGCCATCGGCAGCGTCATGGGCATGTATTTTCTGGGGGGAGCGGCAGCCACAGCCATTGGGGGAGGCCTTTCCTTTATCGGCTCCTGGCGGCTGGTCTACCTTGCCTATGGGGTAGCAGAGCTGATCATTGCCCTTTTAATGTTAAAATACCTGGTCTTCACCCCGGGCACGGCAAAATCCCTGGGCCTTCGCCAGGCCTATGCCAATGCATTTTCGCAGCCTTTCCTCCTAAAAACTGTCGTCCTGCTTTTTTTAGTCGGCTTTGCAGTCTTTGGCAGTTTTACCTATCTGGGGGATTTTCTGGTGGAAAAAACCGGCCTCAATATTTTTTATGTGGGATTAATGATGACGCCCTTTGGGCTGGCCGCCTATGCGGGCGGTCAAAAAGCAGGCGACATAAGGCAAAAGCTGGGCAGCAACATAACGCTCCTGGCCGGCATTCTGGGACTGATCTCCTGGGCGCCCCTGGGGCAGTGGCCGGGGCTCTGCTATCTCTTCCCCATACTGGTGGCCTTTGGGTTTGCTTTCGTCCTCATCCAATCCACTGTCATCATAACGGCACAGCAACAGCTGCCCAGTCAAAGGGGTACGGTAATGTCGCTGGCTTCCTTCAACATGTTCGTCGGCGGCGGCTTTGGCGTGCTCATAAATAAATATTTGCTCGCCCTGTGGGGCTATGAAAGCATCTTCCTGATCGCCGCCCTGGCCATATTCGTGGTTGGCCTTTTGGTTTACCGCCTGCTGCTGCAATTGTCCCGGCAGGCCAAGGCAATTTTTTAAGGCGCCCCCCTTCATGCAAGCCCCATGCAACTGATCCCCATACCCTGAAATAATGCAGGATTTGGCAAGTACCCCGGCGAATTGAATTTAGTGGAAAAATATCCATTTTAACACCGGGGGAGGCCCAAGACTGTGAAACTATTTTTTTCAACATTCCTTTTAACCATTGTTTTTATTGGCTGCTTTGCCGCACAACCGGTTATTGCCCAGGAAAAAGACATTACCTTATTTATTGACGGTCTTCCGCTACCTTCTGCCGCCGCGCCGTGCATACAAAATGGGCGGGTACTGGTACCCTTTCGGGTAATTGCCGAGGCTCTGCATGTGGAAGTTGATTGGGACGGCGAGGCGAAGGCAGTATATGCCTCCGCCGGCCAAACACAGGTCGAGCTGGTTATGGGCAGCAGAACCGCTTTGCTCAACAAAGCGCCCACCTTGCTCGATGTGGGACCCCAGATCATTGAGGGAAAAACCCTGGTCCCCCTGCGCTTCTTCGGCACCGCTTTTGGCTGCACGGTAAACTGGGTTGACTCCAAAAGGGAGGTGCAAATCCTTTCACCGCCGGAAGAAATGGCTGTAACCGGTTTTTATGCCTTGGGTGACAGCCGGACGAGTAGCTGGACAAACCTTTTCGGCTTGCCTTACCCCGCATCCGCCGAAGGACATACCGATATTGTCGGCTTTCTATCGCTGGGCTGGTATAGCCTGGACAGGGAAGGAAATTTACTGACGGCAAGCAAAACAGGCTGGAAAAAACCGGAGGGCTGGGAAGATATACTGTTGGCTGCTGAAAGGTATGCGTTGGAAACAGAGATGGTCGTCCATGTCACAGACGCCGACAGCGCCATTTCAGACCTGCTGGACAACGGAGAAGCGATGAACAGGGCCGCCAGTGCCATTAGTAAAGAAGCAAAGATGTATGGGGGGGTCAATCTCGATTTCGAAGGGCTGGGGCTTTCACAAAAAGGGACAGAACTGAGAGTAGTACAAGAAAATTTCACCTTTTTTGCGTCAATGCTCTCGGCACAGCTGCGCCAGGCAGGCAAGAGCCTCACCCTGACCGTCCATCCACCCAACAGTGAATACAAGGGGTATGATTACGGAGCACTGGCCAAAATAGCAGATCGTATGATCATCATGGCCTATGATTATGGGCCCAGGCCGGAACCCATCAACCTTGTGCTGCAGGCAGTGGAGACAGCCCTGCTCGATGTCCCGCCCGGAAAACTTATACTCGGTATCTCCGTCCCCTATGAGACGGCGGAGAGCATCATCCCCAAAATAGGTGTCGCCAAGCGCTATAAATTAGGCGGCATTGCCCTTTGGAGACTGGGCGTAATCCCGGCTGAAACCTGGGATGTATTGCGGTCCATGATCAAAAATTGAACATGCACTGGGGACGGACCCTGCCGCACGCTTTTCGTGCGGCAGGGTGTATGGGCTGCCATGAGCTTCTCTTCATTGATTAGTATGTGTCACAGCCTGGCTTGGTTCGCTCCCGTCCCCGGCGCATGCAGCGCATGCACCACCCTGTCCAGCTTTACCGGTTCAAGCAGCTCTAAATATTGTTCATGGCTCGTTACCCGGACTGCCTTACCAAAAATATTTATCTCTTTATTCTTTTTCACCAAACAGCCATCAATGTAGCGGCTGTATTTCTTGATGGCCGTTGCCAGTTTTTCTGCCAGCCAGACGTACTTTACCAAATGATCGGGGCGCTTGGCCTTATCATAGTAATGCCGTATAAAACCTCCATATATTGATATGTTTGATGTAACGTCTTTCCCTTCGCACATCATCTGGGATATATAACAATCAAAATAATTAAATTGCACATACCCGGGTGTCTCGGAGGTTTCAATATAGTCTTTGAAGCGGGGATTAATATCCAGTCTTTGGTAAACGCCCTTTTGGAGAAGCACCCTCGGGTAAACAGCAATGTTTGCTTCTATTCTTACAGCACGTATAAAGGCCGGCCCCCAAATATTGTGTTCATGATAAATCTTACCCAATGTTATCGCACCCCGCAGCAAAAGGCCGGCGCAATAAAGTGTATTTGTAATATCGACTAGGACCGCAAACAACTGGTTTGCGTTTTCCTTGGGCGTTGAAACGATGATTGAATCTGACACCCACAAAAATTTGATACCCATTTTCTCCTGCCGCTCGGTCGAATATTTTTCAATAAACTGGCTATAAATTACATGCAGGTTTACAATCGGGATATCCTTATCGTCCTGTGTTACATTTTTATTCTCCATCACGGCATTACTAAAGCCAATTATATCAGCGAACAAAACCAATTGATTATCTTTTAAATTTAAGTATAATGCCTTGCTCATGCCCTCACCCCAAATTTATCTTACACTACCAGTATAATAACGCACCTTCCCTTTCCAGGCAACAATGCAATAACAGGAAATCACCTGACAAACTGCTCTCCACTAGTAATGTAAAGAAACAGAGGGCATCTTCTTGTAATCGATACACCTGATATCCGGGAAGCTCAAATATGATCTTCGAACATGTAGCGGCATAAAAAAGGCCAGAAAATATATTCGGCAAAATGATTTATAATGACAGAAAGTACATCACAAAGGATATATTGGATTGGAGGAAATTATATGCTTACTTTTCCTTAAAAGACGACAATATACGGTTACCGCACGGCCGGGATATTAAGGCACTCACATTGGTTTCAAGATTCTCTTCGTACTCTGCCTTACTTACTCCGTCCACCTCGGACGTTTTTCTTTCCGGCATGTCCGTCCCTAGCGCATTACGGCGATGTTTTTCATTGCCACAGCTGCATTAAGGATAATCAATTCGAGATTTTGTTTTTGCAAAACCCTTTGCAGATCCTCCAGCGATGATTCCAATTCCCGAATATTTTCTTTATCAAGGGATTGTTCCAATGCGGGTGTCCGCCTGACAATATAATCGAGGCTCTCCTGAGCTCTTGCATAATCGCCGACTGCAGCCCTCAGGACTATATCCCTTAAATAATAGCGGAATTCATAAGCGGGCAGGAGCTTCTTATCGGCAAAAGGGGACATTAGCCTGGCAAGGCTTCCGCTCAGCCGGTTTGCCGAAACCATAACCGCGAAATGGTTTTCTTCATTGCTGAACACTGTTAAGTTATCCAACTCTTCCTCAAAAGCATCGATTTCCTCCTGAGATATGCTTTCTTTCATGACCTGGGGCTGCAGTTCGTTCCACTTGACGTGCAGCTCCGTTATGGTTCCCTTGATATTGTCCCAGATCATCTCCGTATCTTTGGGAAGTTGCTGGTTTTCCACATCCAAACCTTCTGCCTTCAGCAACTCCCCCAGGAGGGTATCTTCGTAGGTCAAATCACTTACTTTGGCGCTTTTCTTGGCCCCCTGTTCGCCTGCACCGCCTTCCCCCTTTTCTTGTGATTGCTCCTTGAGCTCATTTACGATGGGAACCAAATCGGCTTGCTGCATAATGCTCAAAGCCCCATTTTCTATCTCCATAAAGGCTTTGGGCAGCTCTTTATTCTCTCCCTGGCTTTTCTCACCAGAATTTTTGCCCCCTCCGCAACCCGCCCCGGAAAACATGAGAATAAGCATTAACAGAACCAGACATTTTCTTGGCAAATTCATTGCTATCACCGACCATAGTATATCCAAATATGCCGGATAAATTGTAGTGCACTACAGCAGGTTCAACAGGTTCTCCGCTAAAACCTTTTTGCGGTCTTTGCCATAAAAGATCTTTTCCGCCTTATACTTTTCATAGGCCGGTTCTCCGAAAGGGAAATCGCTGCCGAAGAGGATGCGGCCGGTCCCGTAATCTGCGGCAAAGTCCTCTATCTCGGCAGTATCGGCCAGGGCCGTATCCACATAGATGGCGGGATTTTCAAAAAGATCGGCTCTCTTGAGACGCATGTAGCCCCCGTTCAAGCCCCCAAAATGGGGGATGATGATCACCGTCCGCCCGGCAAACCGGCCCGCCAGTTCCAGGGTATGGTGAAACTCCTCCTCGACGATGACCGGCAGGCGCTGCCGGCAAATATGGTCGATGAAAACCTGGCATTCCTCCCGGTGATAATCATAGCGGGGCTCGTTGGCATGCCGGTGCCATTTTACTCCAGCAAAGTTTGCTCCGGGCAGAACAAAATCGTTCCAAACAAACCAGTAGGCAAATATTTTTTCGGAGAGAAGGGATTCCAGGCAGGAATGCACTTTCCTCCGGGAAATGCGGTAATCCTCGCTATCCGTAAAGCCCGCATCATAGCGATCATAGATCTCCTCCACCGGGGAAAATAGAACCCCCCCATCGATACCGCCCTCCTGCCAGCGAGGCTGCAGCTGTGCGAAAGGCAGCGTCAGGCCACAATGTGCATGGGCATCCAGTACCAACAAAACAATCGGCTCCTTTCCGCTTTTTATTTTGACAGAATATTAAAATTAGAAGGAGTTTATCCAGAAGTGTAGAAATAGTATACACTTTCAACAAAGGGGGGATAGACTAATGGAAGAAAAAAATATTGGTTATCGCGTCGTCGGAATCGTTAAAAATGTAAAAGGTACATGCAGCGCCGGTCACAAGGTGGGAGATGAAATTGAGTTAAGCCTGCATAAAACCGGAGGGTTATGCGGGGCATTCTATCACACCCTTTTCCCTTATATTGTCATGCTCCAGATGGGAGGCAGTTTTCCGCTTGAGTGGGGGGATGCGGATATTATTGAAATAGATTGTTTTGATAAGTTTAATGCTGTTACGATTCAACTAAAACGGATTAGATCGTAAGCTGTTGCGGCTAACGATCTAATCTTTTTCAGTTTCAAAAATAAAAGCAGGTTTCCCGTCAACGATCTTCAAGGCGGCGGCAAATTTGCCGCCTTTTTTGCTCGTAAATCCTTTGATTACGCCGGTCTGCCCCTTGGACAGCAGTGTTTTGGCCTGGTTTTCGCTCAGCCTTTTGCCGGCAATCTTTCCCAGGAAGAACTTGCAGCCGGAAGCTTTCCATGTGCTGCAGCCATAGCCCTTTGGGTTCTCCGTCACGTCGCCGCCGCAAAGGGGACACTTGCCCACGACCTTTCTGCTCCAGCCCCGGCCGGCACCGGCGTCCCCACCGGCACCCAAAGCTGTAGCCAAGGCAGCATTGCTTTTGGTCTTCCCGGCCAGCTGTACTATTTCCTTTGTATAATCTTTAATTTCCTGGAGATAATGTTCGGGATGCAACTTTCCTTTTTCGATATCATATAGTTTCTTTTCCCATTCGCCCGTGAGCTCCGGACTTCGCAGCTTATCCGGCATCATTTCCAGCAGGGCCATACCCTTGGCCGTGGGAACGAGGCTTTTTCCTTTGCGCTCCACATAGCCCACTTTCAGCAGCCGCTCGATGATGATTGCCCTCGTCGCCGGCGTTCCCAACCCATTTTCCTTCATGCGCTGGCGGAGTTCTTCATCTTCGATCATTCTGCCGGCATTTTCCATGGCTGAAAGCAGACCGGCCTCGGTAAACCTTGCCGGAGGCTTTGTCCTTTTCTTTTGCATTTTTACATCTGTTATGGTTAGTTGATCTCCTTCGCTTTGCTCCGGCAAAACCTGCTCATCCTCATCTTCTTCCCGACCCCGCCCTTTGTCTTTTCCCCCGCCTTTCTTCCCCCAGGCGGCAGAGAGGGCTGTGTAGAGGTCTTTCCAGCCGCTCTGCACGATCACCTTCCCCCTGCTGGTGAAGGTTTCACCCTGGGCCTCGGCTGTGATGGTCGTCACCCTGAAGAGATGGTCGGGGTAGAACCCGGCCAGGAAACGCCGGACGATGAGATCATATGCTTTCGCCTCATCACCCATCAGCGTGCGAACTTCCCCGGTGGGGATAATGGCATGGTGATCCGTCACCCTGTCATCGTTAAAAATCCTGGCCTGCATCTTCCAGCCTTCCCTGCTTATCAAGCCGGTTTGTTCTTCGTAACCCCGCAGCCTGGCCAAGGTTTTTTGCGTATCTATATCTTTGCTAAGATAGCGGCTGTTCGTCCGGGGGTAGGTGATCAGTTTCTTTTCATATAACTTTTGCGCCAGATCGAGCATACGCTGGGCGGAAAAGCTGAATATTTTGTTCCCGTCCCTTTGCAGCTCGGTGAGATCATAAAGCAGTGGAGGACGTTCCCTCTTTTCCTCCTCTTTTACCTGGCTGATGAGGGCAATTTTCCCGGTAACTTTCCTTTGCACCTCTTCCGCCCTGACCTGTTCATAGGTCCTCCCGGACCCATCGCCCAGCCATTTCCCATAAAAGCCTTCCCGGTACTCCGCCACAACCTCCCAAAAATCCCTGGCCACAAAAGCTCCTATCTCCTTCTCGCGGCCCGCCAGGATAGCCAGCGTGGGCGTCTGCACACGGCCGACGCTGAGCAGCGCGCCATGCTGCACTGTGAATGCCCTGGTGGCATTGAGGCCCACCAGCCAATCCGCCTCGCTGCGGCAGCGGGCAGCGGCGTAGAGATTATCGAAGCTGGCGCCGGGTTTTAAGGCAGCAAACCCGCCGCGAATGGCAGTATCAGTCAGCGAACTTATCCAGAGGCGCTTTACGGGCTTTGTGCAGCCGGCCAGCAGGTAAATATAGCGAAAGATTAGCTCCCCTTCCCGGCCGGCATCGGTTGCACAGATAACCCCACCGACCCCGGCGGAATTCATCAGTGCTTTAACGATCTCAAACTGTTCTTTCGTCCCCTCCACGGGCCTCAACAGCATCCTTGCGGGGATAATGGGCAGATCCGCCAGTCTCCACCGTTTATAGGATGGATCATACTCCTCCGGCATCCTTAAAGTTGCCAGATGGCCGATAGCCCAGGTGACGAGATAGCCCTCCCCTTCCAGATAGCCGTTTTTTTTACTGCGGCAGCCCAGCACCCTGGCGATATCCCTGGAAACAGATGGTTTTTCAGCAATAACGAGGGTTTTCATATCCCTAATTTAGCCTCTTCCTTTCTCCAGCCCCTGGAGAGA
>CAZAQM010000004.1:0-12330 GCA_964487385.1 uncultured Dethiobacter sp. | reverse complement strand
CATCGCCCAGGGAACGTGCATTGTAGCCCCCTTCTAAAGCGGCAAAAATACATCCCCCACACTTTTCCGCGGCAGAGGAGCCCTCCCCAATTCTTTATTTTCCTATCAAACCTTCATTTCGACGCCAATGCTAACGTTACCTCTAATGAATTGTTGCTCTTACTCTGAAAATATGCACAACGCGCCATTGCTGCATTGTCGTCCCTACAGTTATGAACAGAACATATTCCCAGCGAAATCAATAATAGGCGGCATTAAATGAAAATTATTCTTGCCATAGATATTCTATTATGGTAGAATGTATATGCAAAACAAAGCTAAAGGCGGTTTTAGGAAATGAAAAATGTGCAGATCAATATTTCTTTGCCTCAGAAATGGAAAAATGAGCTGGAAAATCTGGCCCGCATCTATTCTGTGGAAGAAGAAAAAACGCTGACCTATCTGGATCTCATCCGCAGGGCTGTCAAAGAAAAATACCGCCTCGAGGAAGAATAAGGAGATGAGCAAGGACTACTGCCGCTACTTTGTCAAATACCATCTCGTCTGGTGTCCAAAGCAAAAAGCGGGAAAATTTCAGGGCACTGACGGGAAATTGCTAAAAAAGATCCTTTCCGGTATCTGTACAAAGTACCGCTATCTGCTGCACACCCTCGAGGTGAATGAAAAATTTATCCATATTTCCCTGTCGGCAGACCCTTTTGTCGCTCCTGCGGATGTAATCCGCACCCTGAAAAGCATCTCAGCGGTGCATCTCCTGCAGCAAGTACCGGAAATGCGCGCCTTTTATGGACACCGAGGTTCCCTTTGGAAAAAAGGTTATCTGATCAGCACCGGCGATACACTGGATCCGCAGATGCTCAGGCAGTTTTTAGATGATCTATTTTCTTAACATTGATTCCACTGCATAAAGTATGTTCTGCTGCATAAAGCTTTGGTTTGCTTTCATATTTCAGCAAACAGTTTGCCAATAGAGTTTATACAGCAGAACAACAAAAGCACAAGGAGGTGAAGTTCGGCTTAAGCAGAGCCGAGCGATATTATGGAACTAAACCGCTTTACCAATAAGGGACGGGAAGCCATTGCCGCGGCACAAAGCGCCGCCGCCCGGTTTCACCACCAACAGATCGATTGCGAGCACCTGCTCCTGGCCATCCTGGAGCAGGAGGAGGGACTGGGGCCGCGCCTCCTGCAGCGGGCCGGCCTGAATGCAGAAAAAATACAAAATGATTTGCAAGCCTATCTTGCCAGGCTCCCCAAGGTCTATGCCGGGGAAGGAACCTCCGAGCAGATCTATCTCAGCCCCCGCCTGGCCAGAGTTCTGGAGCAGGCGCAAAAAGAGGCTGCCGCCTTTAAGGATGAATATATTGGCGTCGAACACCTGCTCCTTTCTTTGCTCGCCGGGGAACAGGGGGAAAGCAAGCGCCTCTTGCAAAGCAATGGCTTGAGCAAGGAAGATCTGCTCCAGGCCCTGCAATCCATTCGCGGGCATCAGCGGGTAACCGGGCCTGATCCGGAAGGGACCTATGAGGCCCTGGCCAAGTACGGCAGGGATCTGACGGAGATGGCCTCCATGGGCAAGCTCGATCCCGTTATCGGCCGGGATGAGGAGATCCGCCGCATCGTCCAGGTCCTTTCCCGCCGCACAAAAAACAACCCCGTTTTAATCGGGGAACCCGGCGTGGGGAAAACAGCCGTTGCCGAAGGTCTTGCCCAGCGCATCATCAAAAATGATGTTCCCGAAGGCCTGAAAAACAAAAAAGTATTTGCCCTCGATATGGGTTCCCTGGTAGCCGGCGCAAAATACAGGGGGGAATTTGAAGAAAGGCTGAAGGCAGTTCTAAAGGAAATCCAGGATTCCGATGGGCAGATCATCCTCTTCATCGACGAGCTCCATACCGTGGTCGGAGCCGGGGCTGCCGAAGGGGCCATGGATGCCAGCAACCTGCTCAAGCCCATGCTGGCCAGGGGTGAGCTGAATTGTATCGGGGCAACGACCCTGGCCGAGTACCGCAAGCATATCGAAAAAGATGCCGCCCTGGAACGGCGTTTCCAGCCCGTGGTCATCAAGGAACCGGGAATACCGGAATCCATTTCCATCCTCAGGGGCCTCAAGGAGCGCTACGAGATTCACCATGGCGTCCGCATCAAGGACTCCGCCCTGGTCGCCGCGGTAACCTTGAGCCAAAGATATATCACCGATCGTTTTCTGCCCGACAAGGCCATCGACCTGGTGGACGAGGCCGGAGCCCTGATCCGGGCGGAAATAGACAGCATGCCCTCCGAACTGGACGAAGCCACCAGGCGCATCCTGCAACTGGAGATTGAGCGGGAGGCCCTGAAAAAGGAAACCGATGAGGCTTCCAAGAGGCGCCTGGCCAGGGTGGAGGAAGAGATCGCCGATCAAAAGGAAAGCGCCGCTGTGCTCAACGCCCGCTGGGAGGAGGAAAAAAAGTCCATCTCCGAGCTGCGGGCCCTGCGCGAGGAACTGGAGCAGACTAAACTGGAGATGGAAAAGGCCGAGCAGGCTTATGATTTGAATAAGCTGGCTGAACTGAAATATGGCCGGCTCTCCCGCCTGGAACAACAATTGCGGGAAAAAGAGGAAAAGATGCATGAGGAAAAAAACAACTGGCTGCTGAAAGAAGAAGTCGATGAAGAAGATATCGCCCTCATCGTTAGCCGCTGGACGGGAATACCCATCAGCAAGCTCATGGAAGGCGAGCGGCAGAAAATTTTGCAACTGGACGAACGCCTCCATGAACGGGTCGTGGGGCAGGATGAGGCCGTCACGGCAGTCAGCGAGGCAGTGCTGCGGGCCCGCTCCGGCATCAAGGACCCCGGGCGCCCCATCGGTTCCTTCATCTTCCTGGGTCCGACAGGGGTGGGGAAAACCGAGCTGGCAAAATCCCTGGCCTTCATCCTTTTCGACGACGAAAACGCCTATGTCCGCCTGGATATGTCCGAATATATGGAAAAGCATTCTGTCTCCCGCATGATCGGTGCGCCCCCGGGCTACGTCGGTTTCGAGGAAGGCGGGCAACTGACCAATGCTGTTCGCCGCCGGCCCTTCTCCGTCATCCTCTTTGACGAGATCGAAAAGGCACACCCGGACGTTTTTAACACGCTTTTGCAGTTGCTCGACGATGGCAGGCTGACCGACTCCCAGGGCAGGACGGTGGACTTCCGCCATACGGTCATCATCATGACCTCCAACCTGGGCAGCGATCTGCTCATGGAAAACAGCATAGAAAGGGAAGAAATTTTTCTCAGGGCCAAGGAACGCATTCTGGAAAATTTAAAGCTTTCCTTCAAACCGGAGTTTCTTAACCGTGTCGACGAGATAGTCGTCTTTCATCCCTTGACCAGGGAAAATCTGCGGCAGATCGTCAAGATCCAGTCTGCCCGCCTGGTCAGGCGGTTGTCGGAGCAGCATCTGGAATTGGTGGTCACTCCCGGGGCGGAAGAATTTTTGGCTGACAAGGGCTACGATCCCGCTTATGGGGCCAGGCCGCTGAAAAGGGCCATCCTAAAGGAACTGGAAACCCCCCTGGCCAGGCAGCTATTGGAAGGGGTCTTTAAACCGGGCGATACGATTACCGTTATCAAAGGCCCGGATCGCCTGGATTTTCAGTAACACAAGGATAACAACTTTGGTTGGTGCTCACCTTATCAAAAGCCGGAGGCTGTCTGCAGACCCTCCGGCTTTTTTTGTTCTTAGTCCTTCGTGCTGGCCACGCCCCAAAGGGCAATGATGGACATGACCGCCGTAAACAAAACTGTGGTTTCCAGCAGGGTATCATAGCCCCGGTAATCCAGGATGATATTGGTAACGTAATTATAACCGCCGCTTTCCTCCACAGAGGCATCCACATAGCGCTGCATTACATAATTATTCGTCGGGTTTGTTACCTCCCCATAAGGGGGCATCTCCCCGACAGTGATAAAAAGAACCATGCCCACCATGGCCACCAGTAGGGTGAGAAAGACCATATAGAAAGTTTCCTTGCGTTTCATTTTGGACGCCTCCCTACCTTTGTAACCACTGTAATCAATAATACTGTCGTCCCAATCCCCACAGCCGCCTCCGTAATGGCCAGGTCAGGAGAGTTAAACTGCTGCCAAACAAGGGACATCACCGTGCTGTAGCCCCCAAAGATGATCAGCACATAGAGCAGATCGTCGAAAAAAAAGATCGATAGGGCTGCCAACACAAGAAATATTAATAGAACGATAACCATAAATTCCGAGAGAATCACCTATTCTTCACCCTCTCCTGCCAGGAACTCTCCTTCTTCCTCATAATAGGTGCTAACAGTAAAACTTCCCTTGACCATCTCATAACCGCGCACATAGGCTGTTTTGGTAATGAGGTGGGTCATCACGGGGTTGATAATAAAAATCAAGGCGCCCATGAGCAGCAATTTGGCGATATTCGTTACTCCGGGATAGATGAGCAGCATGGCCAAAATGATCATCCCGGAACCCAGCGTATCACACTTCCCCAGGGCATGAAGCCGGTTAAACAAATCGGGAAGGCGTATCAGCCCGATGATGCCCACGGCCAGAAAAAAGAACCCCCCCAGCAGAAAGATGACGACGATAATATCCCTTATTATGAGCATGTACCGGCTCCTAAAGCGAGCCTAACACCTCCATCATAAATTGATTCCTGCAGCCCGAAAAACATACCCCACTATTGCCCCATAGAACTAAATGACCGGGCCGGTTCAAAAAAGCCGTCCCTCGCGCAGATATTTGAGGACGCAAAGGGTGGCAATGAATGCCGCCAGGTTAAAGACGAGTATCACATCGAGATAAAAATATGCCTCCGTGAGATAGGAAAAGATAAGAATGTAAACGATCACCATGGCGGACACCATGTTCATGGCGACCACCCGATCCAATGTGGAAGGCCCTTTAAAAGCACGGTAAAGGGCGGCAATGCCTAAAATAGGCAAGCCGGTAATGATGATTTGCAGGGCTTTTTCAATCATTTCTTCCTGCCTCCTCAATATCCTTCATGATGTCATACATGTACCAGCTGCGCACGCCGAAGGCATGTTCCCTCGTCATGCCGTGAACGAGCATCCTGTCGCCATCCAGATCGACGGTGATAGTCCCTGGGGTGATGGTGATAGAGTTGGCATAGGCAGCCCGGGGCAGATCTTTTTCCAGGGTAATCTTGAGAACGATCAGCCCCGGGGATATATTCATTTTGGGGCTTAAAACGATCAGCGCCACGACAAAATTGGCCTTGACGATCTCTAGCAGCAAAAAAACAAAATAACGCATAAAGAGCTTTAACTGCCGCCAGCTAATTTTTGTTCTGATGTGTTCTTTGCTAAAGAGCTGGTTCCAAAAAAGTGTTAAGAAAGCAACGACAAGAATACCGGTCAGCCAGTGCTGCCAATCGGCACAGCCGGAAATAAACAGCCAAAAGGCAATCAGCAGGCAGAAGATAATGATGGAACCGGTGGGATCCCTTTCCAGGCAATCCTTCAACAGGCGATTAAAAGACAAGTTGACAACCCCCTTTTTGCTGATTTAGAATAAAAACCTTTCTACAGCCCTTTCCAGAAAAGTCAGGGGCCCGCCGGGGAAAATACCCATATAAATTACTCCCAAAGCGACGATGACGATGGGCACCAGCATTGATAGAGGAACTTTATCCATCGTCAGCTTTGTGTTATGCTCCGAGGTAAAATATGATTGCCAGATGATCGGGAAAAAATAGGAAGCATTGAGCAGGCCGCTGACGACAATGAGGATGATAAAGTAAGGATTGCCTGCCTCCAGGCTGCCCATGGCCAGCCCGTACTTGGAAATAAACCCTCCGAAAAGGGGTATTCCCACCATGGAAAAAGAAGCAACAGTAAAGGCCGCCATCGTAACGGGCATCTGATAGCCCAGACCGGAAAATTGAATCACCCTCGTCCGTTCGGTCTGGTAATAAACTGCCCCGGCCGAAAGGAACAGGCATATTTTCATGAAGGCGTGGGTGATGATATGTAGAAAAGCTGCCTTGAGGCCCCAGGGCGTCCCCAGGGCAAAACCAAGAAAGATATAGCCCACCTGGGCTACCGAAGAGTAGGCCAGGCGCCGCTTCAGATCCAACTGGACAAAGGCAAAGAAGGAGCCGAAAAGAATCGCCGCCGAGGCCATCAGCAAGATCAGGTAGCGCATATATGTTTCATGAAAGACGGCAAAACCAAAAACCAGCAGATAAATGCGTATCATGGAGACGATATAGACCTTGCCCACCAAACCGGAAAGAATGGCGCTGGAAGGGGAAGGCGCCGAGGAGTAGGCATCCGGCAGCCAGATATGCAGGGGGAAAAGGGCTGCTTTAACCCCGAGGCCCACGGTAATGAAGCTCATCGTGGCCCAGATTAAAAACGGATACTGCTCCCTGACGAGAGCAAGCTCGGCAGCAATATAGGAAATATTCAGGTTGCCGGTGATCTGATAGAGAAAACCGATGCCAAAAAGGATGAAACCGGATCCCAGGCTGGCCAGCATCAGATAGCGCAGGGTCGCCTCCGTGGAATGCTTTTCGCCCCTGACGGCAACCAGTCCGCAAGCCCCAATCTGCGTCACTTCCACCATGACATAAAAATTAAAAATGTCATTGGTGATGACCATGCCCATCATGGATGTTAAGGTTAGAAGAAGTACCGTATAATACCATCCCGTGGAGTGTTCAGGAATTTCCCTGGGCAGCGCCCTGATGCTGTAAATAGTGATCAGCAGGCAGCAGCCGCTCAGCAAGAGCAACATCACTGCCGTCAGCTCATCGATGACGATCTCGATTCCCCAGGGAGGAGGCCATTCGGCCACATGATAGTTGATAACCCCCCCCAGGGCAACCCGCCAAGCCAGAATACAACTGTTCAAAAAAGAAAGGGTAATGCTGAAAATAGCCAGATAAGGGGATAGCTCCTTTTTCCAGCGGGCAAAAACCGGAGAGATAAAAGCGCAAAGCACGGAAAATATGATCAGCAAAAATGGCATGGAATCCCAAAGATGCATTCTCTACAGGTCACCTCATTCGCATGATATCCGGGGCATAGATAGTACCGTAATAATGATATAGTTTCACGATCGTCACCAGAGCAAAGGCCGTAACGCTAAAACTGACCACGATTCCTGTCAGCATCAGCCCGGAAGGAAGAGGATTAATATAGAGGATATCTTCCGGCAGCGATGGGTCATAGATGGGGGCAATACCGCCGGTAATGTTCCCCACGGCGATAAAGAAAAGGAAAATACCCGTTTGCATGATGTTGATGCCAATGACCTTCTTGATTAAATTGTGCTGTGTGAGAATACAAAGACAACCGAGACAAAACAGGATAATGGCCACGATATAAGGATAATTATTTAAAAATACTGCCGTATTCATTTCAGGCCTCCCCAACGAGCAGATAAAAGACGCTCAAAACCGTGCTTGCCACCAATAATCCGATGCCCAGATTAACCACGCTGATGATCCCCACGCTGAACAGCGTCCCCGGGAGGCCAACAGGCCCATGCTCATGCGGCAGCAAAAATTTTATTCCCTCAAGAAACCCGCCGATACCGATAACGATGATAGCCACATCCATGGGCAGTCTTCTGTATTTGCCCTTGCCAAGGCCAAAGATTAAAAAATAGAGGATCATGCCCATACCCATGACTACCCCGCCGGCAAAACCGCCCCCCGGCGAAAGGTGCCCATGAAAAACGATATAAACGCCATATACCAGAACAAAGAGCAGAACATAGCGGAATATCGTCTTGGTAATATAATCATCCATGCCATCCCCCCCTGGAATAGTTCTTCTTTTCACAATCAATTCTCTTTTTCTCTTTTATAAAATTCTTTTTAAAAGAGCTAATTCCTGCTGCTTCTAAAAATAAAACCTGGTACTGTTAGGGGAGAACCCCGAGAACGTTATTTTTGTTGTAGATAACCCTTAGCCCCGCCAAGGTGAGAAAAGGATTGACCTCATCAATGGTTTCCGATTCCTTGATGATCAGGCTGGCCAGTCCCCCGGTAGCGACGACGAAAGGTTTCTCGGCAAATTCCTTGATCATGCGCCTCACAATACCGTCAACTTGTCCCACAAAACCATAGTAAATGCCAATCTGAATGCTCGTTATCGTATCCTTGCCAATAATCCTGTTTGGTTTGACGATCTCCACCCTGGGCAGCTTGGCCGCCTTTTCGAAGAGCGCCTCGGTGGAAATGGCAACACCCGGGGCAATGGAACCGCCCAGGTAATCCCCATTTTCAGAGATGGCGCAAAAAGTCGTCGCCGTGCCAAAATCGACGATGATCAGCGGCCCCCCGTACAGATCGATGCCGGCTACTGCATTGACCACCCTGTCGGCACCTATCTCGCGGGGATTATCGTAAAGAATATTCAGCCCCGTCTTAATTCCCGGCCCCACTATAAGCGGAGAAACCTTAAAATATTTCTCCGCCATTTTGACTAAGGGGAAGCGAAGAGAGGGAACAACTGAGGAAATAATCATGCCGTGGATACATTCAGCCTGCAAGCCGCTTTGCTGGAACAGGTTGCGGATGATCACGCCATATTCATCCTCTGTTTGGTTTCTGTTGGTGGAGATGCGCCAGCACCTCTCCAGTTTTTCAGATCTGTAGGCGCCCAACATTATATTGGTGTTACCCACATCTATAGCCAGGAGCAAAGGGTCCACCTCCTACAAATAGTTCTGGATATCTTTCGTCGATTTAAGTTTACTACTTTTTTCCCCGATAATAAACAATAAACTGCTTTACGGCAAGTAACAAAGTATGGTACCCCTTACCAAATTTTGCCGGAGAGGTGCAGCACATCCTGATTCGATCCGGGAGTAAAAACCCTTTCCATCGTGCGGCCCAGGCTAAAGAGCAGAACGGTATAGGCAGGTATGGCAATGATATTTTGAATAATCCTTGGAGGAACGGTAACCACCCTGCTGAGACCATAAAGCGTTTCGAAAAAATAGGGAAGCAACAAAATATCCGTCAGGATCAGCGTGCTGCAAACAGCCAGGAAAAGGGGAAACAGGCCTATTCCCCGCTTTCCCCTGCACAGCAGCAGGATGACAAGACCGGGTAAAACCCCCCTTAGGGCGGCATTGAGAGTAATATGAGGCATATAGGGACCCATGGGGTTAATGAAGACACCGATCAAATCGCCGATCGTTCCCACGATCCCCCCTGCCAGTGGCCCTAGAAAGATACCGGCAAAGAGCACGGGCAACGAACTAAAACCGATGCGCAGCCCCTCGACTCCCCCCAGGGGAATCCGCACGCTGAGTATTCTGCTCAAAATAATATTCAGGGCGATCAACAAAGCCATGCGGGTCAGCATTTTTGTATCGGTAATTTTGCTCATGAAAAAACATCTCCTTTTTCTAAGATGGGCGGCGATGGGCCACGGCCACATCCAAGAGAAAAGAAATGTTACCCTTTGCCCTTGAGCAGCAGTGGACGCGGAGCCATATCGCAGACGCTCCTGCCGTAAAAACAGGGCGCCCTTCGTCTAAGGGCAACTTCCCATCCCTTAGCACTTAACGCATGACACCTACTCTGCCAAAAAATATCAAATCGCTGATTCTACTGCCTAAACTCTATTTGAACTACTGCTTAAAACAAACCTTTGACCCTTCCCGTTTCCACATCCACATCGATGCGGCGAAAGGCCGGATTGGAGCCTGTCCCGGGCATCAGGCTGATTGGGCCGCAAACGGGAACGACAAAGCCCGCTCCTTTAAAAATGAGAATATCGCGCACGAAAAGCTTCCAGCCCTTGGGTACACCCTTCAGCCTGGGATCGTCGGAAAGACTTAAATGTGTCTTAACCATGCAGGTACCCATCTGCCGGACTTCCGGATCCCTTTCCATTCTTCTGGCCTTTTCCATGGCCTCCGGCGCATACTCAACCCCGTCGGCGCCGTACACTTCCCTGGCAATCATTTCGATGCGGCTGCGCAGCGGCGTTTCCAGTTCATAAAGGATTTTAAAATCTGTCTTTTCCTCGCAGGCTTCTATGACGGCATCGGCCAACTCCAGGGCCCCCTCCCCCCCCAACTCCCAATGCCGGGAAAGCGCCACCCTTGCCCCCGTTTCTTCCACCAGTCGGCAAACCAACTCCGTTTCCCGCCGGGTATCCGTATAAAAGGCATTGATGCACACGACCGGGCTCATACCCGATTTCTTGATGACATTGATCAGATGGAGCAGGTTTTCACAACCTTTTTCCACCCAGGGCACATTTTCCTGGCTGTAGCTCGGATCGAGGGGTTTCCCCGGAATGGGAAGAGGGGCCCCACCGTGACATTTCAGGGCACGGATGGTGGCGACGAGAACGGCGCAGCTGGGCACCAGCCCGGACATGCGCGTCTTGAGGTTCCAAAACTTTTCAAAGCCGATATCCGCGGCAAAACCGGATTCAGTAGCCACATAATCCCCCAGCTTGAGGGCGACGCGATCGGCAATGATGGAATTCTGACCGATGGCAATATTGGCAAAAGGACCGGCATGGACAAAACAGGGCTGGCCCTCCAGGGTCTGCATGAGGTTGGGATTTAAAGCCTTGATCATCCAGGCAGTCATGGCGCCGTCGACTTCCAAATCTGCGGTGGTAATGGGATTGCCTCTTTTATCATAGGCCACGACGATCCTGGCCATGCGCTCCCGCATATCCCTGAGATCCCTGGAAACAGCAAGGATGGCCATGACCTCAGAGGAAACAGCGATGTTAAAGCCCGATTCCATCATAAAACCGTCTTTTTTCCCGCCAATGCCGATGACGATATTGCGCAGTGACTGAGCGCAAAAATCGATCAGCCATTTCATCTCCACATTGCGGGAATCGATATTCAGGCGCTTCAGCCCCAACTTCTTAAGAAAAGCATCGCTGTAATTAAATTCGTGCTGCATGCGGGCTGTCAGGGCAACCATAGCCAGATTGTGTGCGTTCATCACGGCATTGATATCGCCGGTCATGCCCAGGGAAAAATCTGTCAGGGGGATACACTGGGCCAGCCCTCCGCCGGCAGCAGAACCCTTGAGGTTCATCGTCGGGCCGCCGGAAGGCTGCCTGATAGCGGCGATAACATTTTTGCCCCTTTTGCCCATCCCCTGGGCAAGGCCGATCAGGGAAGTGGTCTTCCCCTCGCCCAAAGGGGTGGGGGTAATGGCCGTAACGTTGATATATTTACCGTCGGGCTTGTCCCGCAAACGATCGAGCACTTTTTTATAGTCAATTTTGGCCACGTGGTGACCATAGGGAAGAAGTTCCTCCCTCTCCAAGCCCAGCTCCCCGCCCAGCTGATAAACGGTTTTCATCCTGGATTCTGCTTCTTCTGCTATCTCCCAGTCGGCATATCTTTTTGGATCCAATACCATGAACTATACCTCTTCCCCGGGCTTCGGGTGAATTTGGCCTTTTTCCGGACGAAAAACAACCTTAACTTTTTCACCGATTTCTTTCTTCTTCTCCGAAATCATGCGGCTGGCCGTTCCTTCGCCGAAAGGCCGGCTTTCCTCCAGGGGTTCCACCTCATGTTTTTCCCCATCCTGGCTTTTACCGGTCATTAGAGCCTCAATCTCTTCCGCATTAAGGGTCTCTTTTTCCAATAAGGCAGTTGCCAGCATCTCCAGCTTATCCCTATGCTTAACGATGAGATCTTCGGCCATATGATAAGCCTTTTCCACTGTTCCGCGAATTTCCTTGTCGATGGACTTGGCAACCTCTTCACTAAAGTCCCGATCCCTGGCCAGGTCCCGGCCCAGAAATATCTGGCTGTGCCTGCGCCCGAAAGTAATAGGCCCCAGCTCATCGCTCATGCCGTACTCCATGATCATCTGACGGACGATCAGAGTCGCTCTTTCCAAGTCATTTTGCGCCCCTGTGCTGATCTCATCGAAGACAACCTGTTCCGCCACTCTCCCGCCCAAAAGGGTTGCCACCCGGGCCAGCAGTTCGGAGCGGGTCATATAATAGCGATCCTCCTCGGGCAGCATGAGCGTATAGCCGCCCGCCCTCCCCCGGGGAATAATCGATACCTTGTGCACCGGATCCGTATTAGGCAAGAGGTAGCCCACCAGGGCATGCCCCGATTCGTGGAAGGCGACGATCTTCTTTTCAAATTCGCTGATAACTTTGCTTCTCTTTTCCGTCCCGGCAATAACGCGATCGATAGCTTCCTCCAACTCGCTCATGCCGATCGACTTTTTATTGCGCCGGGCAGCCAGCAGGGCGGATTCATTGATGAGGTTTTCCAGATCGGCCCCGGTAAAACCTGGGGTGCGCCTGGCCAGAACCTTCAGATCCA
>CAZAQM010000003.1:0-27877 GCA_964487385.1 uncultured Dethiobacter sp. | reverse complement strand
GCCAACTGGTAAAAAATGCAGTAGCCTGCGATTTCAGCTGGAAAAATCCCGCCCGGGAATATCAGGCCCTTTACGGGCGTTTACTTGAAATGTGAGGAATGAGGAGAAAATGTTTACCGATAAAGAAAGATTTAAAGCAGCCTTTCTGGAAAAACTGGAAACAATGCACGGGAAAAGCATCGATGAAACAACGGATATGGATAAATATCTGACTTTGGGAACCATGATCCGGGAATATATTTCCCGAAACTGGATTGCCACGAACAGCCGCTATAAAAAAGAAGGCCAAAAGCAGGTTTATTATTTTTCCATGGAATTCCTTCTGGGCAGGCTTCTGGGGAACAATCTGATCAACTTGTCTTTTTTCCATATCTGCCGGCAGGGGTTGCAGGAACTGGGAGTTAGCTTAGAAGATCTGGAGATTCAGGAGCCGGATGCCGGGCTGGGCAATGGGGGCCTGGGCCGATTGGCAGCCTGCTTTTTGGATTCCCTGGCTTCGCTGTCCTTTCCCGGGCATGGCTGTGGGATACGCTATAAGTACGGCCTTTTTGAGCAAAAAATAGTGGAAGGTTATCAGGTTGAGCTTCCTGAATACTGGTTGAGGGATGGGAATGTCTGGGAGATCCGCAAGGCGGACAGAGCCGTGGAGGTGTGCTTCGGCGGGCATGTCTGGCTGGAGGAAGACAGGGGCAGATATATTGTCCATCATGAAAACTGCGAGACCGTCCTGGCCGTCCCCTATGATCTGCCCATCATTGGCTATGGCAATAAAACGGTCAATACCCTTAGGCTTTGGAGCGCGGAGGGCATCTTTAAGAATAAAAATGCTTCGGCCCTGGGCCATAGCAGCCAGCAAAAATATCTCGAATACAAGTATTCCGTGGAATCGATCTCGCAGTTCCTCTATCCCGACGATACGAACTATGAGGGGAGAATACTGCGGCTCAAACAGGAATATTTTTTTGTTTCCGCCGGGGTGCAGAGCATTATACGCTGGTACAAAAGAAGAAATTATCCCCTCAGGGAATTTCACCGTAAAAATGCCTTCCATATCAACGATACGCATCCGGCTCTGGCTGTTCCGGAGTTAATGCGCATTCTCATGGATGAAGAAGGGATGGGCTGGGACGAAGCCTTTGATATTACCCGCCGCACGATTTCCTATACAAACCATACGACGATGTCGGAAGCGCTGGAAGCGTGGCCGGTGGATATGTTCAGCGGGCTGCTGCCGAGGATCTATCAGATCGTTGAAGAGTTGAACAAGCGTTTTTGCCTGCAGGTGGAGGAGCTTTATCCGGGAGACGGGGAGCGGGTGAGGAAAATGGCCATCATTGCCGATGGCAGGGTCAGGATGGCCAATCTGGCCATCGTAGGGAGCTACAGCGTGAACGGGGTCGCCAAAATTCATACCAAGATCCTGCAAAAAAAAGAGATGAAGGATTTCTATGAGCTCTACCCCCAGAAATTTAACAATAAAACCAACGGGATCACCCATCGGCGCTGGCTGCTCAAGGCAAATCCGGGGCTGGCAGAGCTCATCAGCGAGGCGATCGGGACTTCCTGGATTGAGAATCCCCTGGATCTGGAAAAATTGGCGCCTTATGCCGCCGATGGGCACTTTCAGGAGAAGTTCCACCGCATCAAACAGCAAAACAAGCTGGAGTTGGCCCGCTATATCAGAGAAAGGTATGATATGGATGTGGATACAGAATCCATTTTCGATATCCATATCAAGCGGATCCATGCTTATAAACGCCAGGTCCTGAACCTGTTCAATATTATCGATCTATACAACCGGCTAAAAGATAACCCCAATCTGGATATTTATCCCCGCACCTTTATCTTTGGGGGCAAGGCGGCGCCGGGTTATTACCTGGCCAAGAGGGTTATTAAACTGATCAATACAGTTGCCGGGGTGATCAATAACGATGGGAGGGTCAACGACAAAATTAAAGTCATCTACCTGGATAACTACCGCGTTTCCCTGGCAGAAAAAATTATTCCGGCTGCAAACGTCAGCGAGCAGGTTTCCACTGCCAGCAAGGAGGCTTCCGGCACGGGGAATATGAAATTCATGATGAATGGGGCGGTGACCCTGGGAACCCTGGATGGGGCCAATATCGAGATCCTGGAACAGGTTGGCTCCGAGAATATGTTTATCTTCGGGCTTTCCCCCAGCGAGGTTTTAAGTTATTACCGCTATGGCGGCTATTCCTCTGCGGATATCTGCCGGAGCGATCCCAGGATTAAAAAGATTATCAGGCAGATAGAAGAGGGTTTTTACACGGCTGGGAGGGGCGAATTCAGTTCCATTTTGGAATCACTCATCCAGCACAACGACGAGTTTTTTGTCCTGAAGGACTTCCATTCCTACGCCTATGCCCAGGGAAAGATAGGGGAAATATTCAAGGACCGCCCGGGATGGCTGAAGATGTCCATTATTAACGTCGCCCATTCCGGCAAATTTTCCAGCGATCGGACGATTGACCAGTATGCCTCGGAAACCTGGGGGCTCAGGTCCCTGACGATCTGATTTCCGGGATGGTAACTTTCATAGCGATGGCAAAGAAGAAGCTTTCATAGCCCCGGCAAAAATTGTTGCTGCAGGAGCAGAATTGTCCCTGGGAAGGAAGGTAGTTAACTTTTGCAAACAGTCCGTTTCTGGCACAATTCCCACGACCCTTTTTTTCGCAGCCCCTTCGGCGCAGTACCCTGCGGTGAAAAGATTGTTCTCAGGTTTAAAGCAGCGGCCGGATCGGCCGCAAATCCCGGCCATGCAGATATTGAGGTCGGTTTGTTTTTAGCTGGGGAACTGGGCGTAGAGGACTTTGCCGAAGAACTGCCCATGGATCTGCTGGAGGGGAAAGACGGCGAACTGATCTTTCAAAAAGAGATCCGGGCCCCGGAGCAACCCTGCTTGCTCTGGTATTATTTTATTATCCGGGACAGCGGAATGCTTTCCTATTATGGCAACTCGGAACAAGGCAGCGGCGGGGCCGGCCGCACGGCCGGGCAGATACCGCCTTCCTACCAGATAACGGTATACAAAAGGGGTTTTACGACTCCCTCCTGGCTGAAGGATGCGGTTATCTATCAGATTTTTCCTGATCGTTTTTATAATGGCTCGGAGGACGGAAAGGTACTTAACCCCAAAAAAGACAGCCTCATTCATGCCCATTGGGATAATACCCCGCTCTATATCCGCGAGCCCTCCTCGGGCAGGGTAATCCGCTGGGATTTTTTTGGGGGAAATCTTGAAGGGGTAATAAAAAAACTTCCCTTTCTGAAAAGGCTGGGCATTACCCTCATCTATTTCAATCCCCTCTTTGAATCCCCGAGCAATCATAAGTATGATACAGCCGATTACCATAATATTGATCCCATGTTTGGCAGCAACGAACTCTTTGCCCGGCTTTGCGCCGAAGCGGCGCGGATGGGCATATTTATTCTATTGGATGGGGTTTTCAGCCATACGGGAAGCGACAGCATCTACTTTAACAGGGAAGGCAACTATCCCGGAGAGGGGGCCTTCCAGTCGCCGGAATCCCCTTACTTTGACTGGTACCGCTTTAGCGAATACCCCCATCGCTACGATTGCTGGTGGGGAATCGATACGCTGCCCAATGTCAATGAATTGAATCCATCCTACATGGATTTTATCATTTATGGAGAGAATAGTGTTTTGAAGAGCTGGATGAGGGCAGGCATCAAGGGATGGCGCCTGGATGTTGCCGATGAACTTCCCGGAGAATTCCTTAAAAAGCTGCACGAGGAAATGAAAAAGCTGGATGAGGATGCGGTTCTCATCGGCGAAGTCTGGGAGGATGCCTCCAATAAGATCAGCTATGGCCGCAGGCGGGAATATCTCCTGGGGGAAGAACTGGACGGGGTTACCAACTACCCCCTGCGCCGCATCATCCTAGGTTTTGTGCAGGGGCAGCTGGATGCCGGGCAGGCCCATCAGGCCCTCATGAGCATCTGGGAGAATTACCCGCTCGAATCCTTTTACAGCGCCATGAACCTGCTGGGCAACCATGATGTCCCGCGTCTTATGACGGTGCTGGAGGAGGGACTTCCCCAAGGGATTTACGGGGAGGAAAGAAAGGTTCTTTTGCTGAAGCAGCTGCAAATGGTTACCCTTTGGCAGATGACTTTTCCCGGAGTGCCCTGCATCTACTATGGCAACGAGGCTGGCCTGAAGGGGGGTAAGGATCCCTTTAACCGGGGAACATATCCCTGGGGCAAAGAAGATAAAACTATCCTGAACTGGTACCGGACCCTCATTGCGCTGAGAAATCATTATGATGTCCTGCGCAGCGGCCGGTGGAAGACTGTCTATGCCTCTGGCAGCGTTTACGCCTATGCCAGAGCCGTGAAAAAAGGCCGCGGCGCCACCGGGCAGGAGGCCATGGACAACACGGCGATCATGCTTTTTAACCGTGATTTGCTGGAAGAAGCCACAGTTTCCTTGGATGCGGGCCATTGTTTCCGGGAAAATGCCATCGATCCCCTCGATGATTACCGTAAGATTTCCCTGCAAAATGGTTACCTATCCTTAACGTTAAAACCGCTGGAATGTAGGATACTTTTAAACGACAGGTGGTCAGCCAATTTGAATTATGAAAGAGAAAGCGGCATACTGCTGCACCCGACCTCTCTGCCTTCCAGGTTTGGCATCGGCGATATGGGCAAAGGGGCCTGCAGGTTTCTCGAATTTCTCGTCCAGAGCGAACAGAGGTTTTGGCAGGTACTGCCCCTCAATCCGCCCGGGCTGGGGCAGTCCCCTTACCAGTGTTTTTCTGCTTTTGCCGGCAACCCCCTGATGATCGATCTGGAAAAACTGGCAAGTGATGGCTTGCTGCCGGAATTTGATCCGGAAAATATTCCGCATTTTCCTGAGGAAAAGGTAGACTTTGGGGAGGTAATAGAGTTTAAAAAGGCCTCCTTGCGGGATGCTTTTCATCAGTTTGCCTCCTTCCCCAAAGGCCCTGATTATGAAGAGTTTTGCCGGCAAAATGCCGGATGGCTGGAGGATTATGCTCTTTTCATGTCCCTGAAAAAACATTTCGGCGGCAAACCCTGGAATCAGTGGGAGGAGCCCATTGCCACCCGTCAGGAAGGGGCTTTGCATGAGTATAGGGAAAGGCTCTCCGATGATATCGAGTACCATAAGTTCCTCCAGTTTGTTTTTTTCAGCCAATGGGGGGAACTAAAAAAGAGTGCCGGGGAAAAAGGTATAAAAATAATCGGGGATCTGCCCATCTTTATCAGCCATGACAGCAGCGATGTCTGGTGCAACCCCCATTTCTTCGAGCTGGACGGGGAGGGGAACCCCGCTAGGATGGCCGGAGTGCCGCCCGATTATTTCAGCGAGACGGGCCAGTTGTGGGGCCATCCCCACTACCGCTGGGATGAGATGGAAAAGGACGGCTACCGCTGGTGGGAGGAGCGCTTTAGAGTTCTCTTCCAGCTGGTCGATCTGGTCCGCATCGATCATTTCCGTGGTTTTGAGGCCTATTGGGAAATCCCGGCCGGGGGGAAGGATGCCACCAGGGGACGCTGGGTCAAAGGCCCCGGCGAAAAATTCTTTTTCCGCCTGCAGGAAGCCTTGGGCGATTTTCCCGTGATCGCCGAGGATTTGGGGGTCATTACCCCCGAAGTGGAAGAGATGAAAACCAGACTGGGTTATCCGGGGATGAAGGTGCTGCAGTTCATGATCAAGCCACGCCTGGATCAAAAGCTTAAATTCCCCCTCTCCGATAAGGATAATTTTCTTTATACGGGAACCCATGATAATGATACGCTTTTGGGATGGTATGAAGAGGGTAATAAAGGCCGGCAGGCTGCAGCGTCGGAGGAAAAAAGGGAAATATGCCGGCATTTCATCGAGCTGGCCCTGCAGAGCGATGCCCGCACCGTGATCATCCCTTTGCAGGATATCCTGGCCCTGGGCACCGAAGCCCGTATGAATACCCCAGGAACGGCGGAAGGCAACTGGCGGTGGCGCTTTTCCCGGCATCTTCTCACCGGGGAGCTTGCCGCCTGGCTCAAGGGGTTGACGGAAAAATACCACCGCACGAGCCGCGTCCAGGCCGTAGAGGGGAGGTAGCCCCCAAAGTTTTGCATCGATACCGCCTGGGCCGGGCAGGCCTTCATAAAAACATCCGCATGCATTATCAGGTGCATGCGGATGTTTTTTATTGTTGTGGCTGCTGCAGAGGATATCCCGTAACCACTACTGGGGCGTCTTCGCTTCGCCGCGTTGGGGATGGCTGTGCAGGGGCAGCCGCAGCCTCACCGTGGTTCCCTTGCCGGGGGCGGAATCTATCTTTAGCTCGCCCATCAGCAGTGCTGCCCTTTCCATCATGCCGAGGATCCCCAAGGCATTCTCCCAATTTTTAGTTACCTTTTCCAATTCAAATCCCCGGCCATCATCCCGGGCAATCATTTCCACGAATCGATCATCGGACCTAAGGACCACCTCTATATTGCCGGCTTGAGAGTGCCTGACGGCATTTGTCAGGGTTTCCTGGACGATGCGGTAGACGGTCGTCTCGATCTCCTGATCAAGATTGGAAAAGGCACACTCCTTGTTGTCATAAGTAATCTTTATATTCGTATGCTCGAGCAAATCACCGATATATCTTTTGATAGCCTCATCAATACCCAGTTTATCCAGGGTCATGGGCCTCAGCTCATAGGATATCTTTTGGATTTCTTCCAGGGTGTTATATAAAACCTCCCGGTATGTTTCGGTTAGCTTGCGGATCTCCTTTATATCATCGCTCTTTTGGATGGCCTTTAAAATCAGCATCAGGCTGGTCAGGGACTGGCTTGTTCCATCATGGAGCTCCCGGGCGACGCGCTTTCTCTCCTCCTCCTGGACAAAGATCAGCTTCTTGAGCAGCTTGACGCGGTTCTTTTCCTTTTCTTCCAGGCTGGCCTGCAGTTCCAGATTTTGCTCCCAGTTCCTTTGCAGGCTGGACATCATCCGGTCAAAGAAATTGCCCAGTATTTCGATTTCGGCTTGGGGCGGCGGGTGGTTGGCACCCGGCCTGGGCCGGAATAAGCCGGACTCCGAAGGCCTGCCGGCCGACAGATCCGAACTAAACCTCTGGGACAGATCGCCCAGCTCCACCTTCTGCATGGTCTGGGTGAGCCGCTGCAGGGGACCGGTGATCTTGCGGGAGAGAGTGTAGGCGATTGCCAGAGCCAACAAAATACCGAATAAAGATATGTAAATATACTGTTTGATGGTGCCCTCCTTCATGGCCGCGAAGGGGGCCTCCGGTATGCCCACGAAGAGCATCCCCACGATTTCCCCGCTGTCATCAAAGATTGGATCATAGGCTGTCAGGTAGCTTTCGCCCAGTATGGAAGCCTGCCCCAGGTAACGCTCCCCCCGGTCCAGGACTGTGGCTGCTACTTCCCGGGAAACCCTTGTTCCCAGCGCCCTTACCCCATTATCGAGGCGTATGGAGGTGGAGATGCGCAGATCGTCCAGGAAGATGGTGGCATAAACCTTGAGAAGATCGGATACTGCATCGACAAATTCCCCGTTGCGGTTTAACAGCCTTCCACATAGAAAATAAGCCAGGACATTGTCAGCCGAATCTTTTAAAGGAACGGAGATCACCTGGGCAAGCCCCCGTGTTTCTTCAGCCTTGTCGCCCTCCCGGGCCTCCGGGGTTTGAATGACCTTGATCTTAGCCGTACTGTCCAGTCCCACAGCCTTTAAAAACTGTTCATCCAGAGATACGACTCCCTTGCGGGGTTTGTCATCTAAATAGCGGCTGAGGAAAGCGTTTTCCGCAAATCTGCTGCCGGGCGGCAGAAAATTGTTTGCATCATCGATGACTGTCCCATGAGGCCCGGTAACTACTAAAAAACTTAAATCATGGCTGCTTTTGATATCGGCCAGTACTTCTTTTAAACTTCCTTCTTCTGTAAAAAGGGCCTCCCGCAATAAAAGATTAAACGAGGGGGAGGCAAAGTAGAGAAACAGATTGTCCAACTGGCTGTAAAAGACAGTATTGGCCGTATCCAGCTCCTTGTTGATAGTAAACCTCGATTGTTGTTCAATCCCCGTGCTGAATAGCCTCACGACGACGAAACTGGTTATCAGGATAATGATAATAATGAGGGTAATAAAACCCAGAAAATAAGCCTGCCAAATATTTAATCTCCTAATCATTGCTCCTCCGGTTGCTTCTGTTTTTCTTTAGCTTATTACATCTTCGGCAGATCTTCAACCCGCTTCGCCATGTTAAAACGATTCATTTTTTACGTTTTTTAGCCGTTGCGGGCAAAAATAGGTGAAAACCCCTATTTTTGCCCAGTTACGCTCAGGGAATAGGCTAACATTGTTGTTGACAGTAGGGGATTGGCCCTGCTATACTCTATTTGTCTAAGGGAAATCCCGAGGCAGGGCACGGTTATCCCAGGGTAAAACGTGGAGAAGGAGTGTAAATTGTGAAAAAATTAACTATCCTTCCTTTCAACGAAGCAGCGGATTGCAGATCAGGGGTTTGGCATCTTCCCGAAAAATTTTTTTACACTCGTTCTACATATGTAAATTCAAGCTTATTGCTGCTGTTCCTGGCGCTGATCTTTTATCCCTTCTTCTTCGATCTTGGCAGCAAGGCGTTCTGCCAAATTACCATTCGGGATCAGGACAGGGCGGATCTTTTTACGGCGCCCGAGTTAACCGGGAGGGAGCTGGCCGGAGAGGCAAAGGCGCAAACTATCGGGGAACATGGCTGCTGCCTTTTGCCGGATTATGAAACCACGCTGTTTGAGCTTATCAACGGGGCCCGCCGGGAACATAACCTGCTCCCTTATGAACAGGATAGAAGGTTGATTACTTTTGCCAGGATAAAAGGCGAGGATATGCTCGCCAATGGATATATCGGACACGAATCATTGAAGCTGGGCAGGCCGGGGCAGCAGGCAGCGGAAAACGGTCTCTGCTTCTCCACATACGGGGAAAACCTTGCCGGCAACCTGAAAGCCAGGGATATGCAGCCGGAGCTGGCCTTCGAACTGCTGATGGAGAGCCGGTATCATCGGGAAGCCATCCTCAGCGCTAACAAAAGCCATCTTGGCATTGGGGTGGTCAAAGGCCCGGAAAAAGGTGTGGTTTTTGTCATGCATTTCCTCTCACTTTGATCAGTGTTTTTAACGAAATGTTTTGCAGCAGGGATGATAGCAACGAAAAATCTCCAAAAATGGGGGTAAGGGACGATGATAAAAAAGCATGATCAGGCAATACTCGATGAAATTCTGTTATCCGGTGGTTACGACAAAGCAGCCCTGATTGCCATTATGCAAAATATTCAGCAGGAATATCGATACCTGCCGCGGCAGGCCCTGGAGTATATTGCCATGGAACTCGATCTTAGCCCGGCGAAAATTTATAGCGTGGCAACCTTTTATGAGAATTTTTCCCTGGAACCGAAGGGCAGGTACATCATTCGGGTTTGCGATGGGACAGCCTGCCATGTAAAAAAATCCGTTTCCCTTCTTGGGACGCTTAGAAAAGAACTGGGGCTCGATGAGGAGAAAATGACCACCGATGATCTGCTCTTTACAGTGGAAACCGTCTCATGTCTGGGGGCCTGCGGGCTTTCCCCGGTTATCTCCGTCAATGATCGGCTTTATACCGAAATGACGCCGGAAAAAGCGCTTGCTGTCCTGGAGGGAATCAGGAGAGAGGAGGCCGTAAACCATGAAAGAAAACATGGACGTGAAAAAGCTCGCCTGTAGGAATGATCTGGCCGCTGCCAGGCAGCTTTTTGCCGCCAGTCTGGCCCGGCAAAAAAAGAAGGTGCTCGTCTGCGCGGAAACCGGTTGCGTGGCCGGAGGGTCGTTGGAGGTATTCGACAGGCTGAAATTCCTTTGCGCCCAGCGCGGCATTGATTGCACGATTGAGCTGGGCCGGGAACTGGAAAAGGCCGGCAGGCCGGCCGATACAGCAGGGGGAAAAGGCGTTGGACTTAAAAAAAGCGGTTGCCATGGTTTTTGCGAGATGGGGCCCCTCATTCGCATCGAACCGGCCGGCTGGATGTTTCTCAAGGTAAAGACGGAAGACTGCGAGGAAATTTTGGAGACAAGCATTATTGGGGACAAGCCGGTAGAAAGGCTGCTTTTCAGGCAGGGGGGTGTCACCTATCCAACTCAGGCGGAGATACCCTTTTATAAAAAGCAGACAAGCCTTATCCGTCAGCACTCAGGCCTGAAAGAGGCGGAATCCATCGAAGAATATATTGCCTTCGGCGGGTACAGGGCGCTGGAGCAGGCCCTGTTCGAGCTTTCGCCGCAGGATATCTGCCATGAAATATGTGAATCCGGGCTGCGGGGGCGGGGCGGGGGTGGTTATCCCGCCGGCAGAAAGTGGGATCAAGTCAGGCTGCAGGAGGAACCGGTAAGATACATTGTCTGCAACGGCGATGAAGGGGATCCCGGCGCCTTTATGGATAGAAGCATCATGGAGGGCGATCCCCACAGATTGCTGGAGGGAATGATCATTGCCGGTATTGCCACCGGGTCCCGGGAGGGTTTTATCTATGTGCGGGCTGAATACCCGCTGGCCATAAAGAGGCTCAGCAATGCTTTGAAGCAGGCAGAAAAATATGGCCTGCTGGGAGAGCGTATCCTGGGCACAGATTTTTCCTTTACGATCCAGATCAGCAGGGGAGCCGGCGCCTTTGTCTGCGGGGAGGGCAGTGCCTTGACAGCTTCCATCGAGGGGAACAGGGGCATGCCCCGGGCCAGGCCCCCCCGCACAGTTGAGCAGGGTTTGTTCGGCAAACCAACCGTGCTGAACAATGTGGAAACATTTGCCAACGTTCCGGTAATCATGAACATGTCGGCAGCGGAGTACAGGAAAATCGGCACTGCCGGCAGCCCGGGGACCAAGATTTTTTCCCTGACGGGCAACGTCAAGCATACAGGGCTGATCGAGGTGCCCATGGGCACCACCCTCCAAGAAATTGTTTTTGACGTCGGCGGCGGCATAAAAAATGATAAAGGCTTTAAGGCGGTGCAGATCGGCGGGCCCTCCGGCGGATGTCTCACTGCAGAACATTTGGAGATGCCTCTCGATTTTGAATCGCTGAAGAAAGTGGGCGCCATTATCGGCTCGGGGGGCCTCGTGGTCATGGATGAGGATACCTGTATGGTGGATGTCGCCCGCTTCTTCATGAAGTTTACCCAGAACGAATCCTGCGGAAAATGTGTGCCCTGCCGGGAGGGGACCAGGGCCATGCTCAATATTTTGGAACGCATCGTAGAGGGCAGGGGGGAGCTAAGGGATATCGATCTTCTGCTCGAGCTGGAGGAAACCATTTCGGCAACCTCCCTGTGCGGGCTGGGCAAGACAGCGGGATCCCCTGTCGTGAGCACCATAAAATATTTTAGGGACGAATATATCGCTCATGTCAGGGACAAAAAATGCCCCGCCAAAACCTGCCAGGCCCTGAAAACGATGCGGATCGATCCCTTGCTGTGCCGCGGCTGCGGCAGGTGCATGCACATCTGCCCGGCGGAGGCCATCAGCGGGGAAATTAAAAAAGCCTTTGTCATCGATGAGGACAAGTGTATCAGGTGTAAAGCCTGTCTGGCTGTTTGCAAATTTAATGCCATCGCGGAGGTGTGAAACCATGAACAATAACGATACGATCGCCGTCCGGAAACAATACATGTGGGTGGATGGGCGCAAGGTGGAACTAGAGGCTGAGAAAAACGTGCTGGAAGTGGTGCGCAAGGCGGGAGTTGATCTGCCCACCTTTTGTTACCATTCCGAGCTTTCTGTTTATGGCGCCTGCCGGATGTGCATCGTGGAAAATGAACGGGGGGAAGTCATAGCCTCCTGCCAAACGCCCCCCCGTGATGGTATGAAGGTAAGGACCAGCACCCCGGGGCTGCAAAAGCATAGAAAGATGATCCTGGAACTGCTCTTGTCGTCCCACTGCCGTGACTGCACCACCTGTCCCAAAAACGGCAAATGCCGCCTGCAGGAACTGGCGCTGCGTTTTGGCATTACCAGCATCCGCTTTAATGGGGACAGTTTTCTCAGGCACAATCATCCCATCGATAATTCGAGCCTGTCAATCGTCCGCAACCCCAATAAGTGCATTCTTTGCGGCGATTGCGTGCGCATCTGCGCGGAAGTGCAAAATGTGGGAGCCATAGATTTTAAGGGCAGGGGTTCCAAGATGATGGTCAGCACTGCCTTTGACGATCCCATCAGCATGACCCAATGCGTGCATTGCGGTCAGTGCGCCGCTGTCTGCCCCACCGGGGCCATTACGGTCAGGTGCGATTGCCCCGCCCTGTGGGAGGAACTCTACGATCAAAATAAACATGTCGTGGCCCAGGTTGCCCCGGCGGTGCGCGTGGCTTTCGGGGAGGAATTCGGCCTCCTTTCCGGTGAAAACGTTATGGGGAAAATTGTGGCCGGTTTGCGCATGCTGGGCTTCGATAAAGTTTATGACACCTCACTGGGGGCCGACCTGACGGTCATGGAGGAATCGGCGGAGCTGGCGGAAAGGCTTCGTGCCAATAAAAACATGCCCATGTTCACCTCCTGCTGCCCGGCCTGGATCTGCTATATGGAGAACAAATATCCTGAGCTCAAGGATCATGTTTCCTCCTGCAAATCGCCCATGCAGATGCTCGGCGCGGTAATCAAAGAACATGCCAAAAGGCATGGCGGGGAGGAGGGCAAAGCGATCGTCAATGTGGCTATCATGCCCTGCACGGCTAAAAAGTTTGAGGCTGCCCGTGAGGAGCTGAAACGTGACGGCAAACAGGATATCGATTACGTCATTACCACCCAGGAACTGGTCAAAATGTTTAAGGAGGCCGGGATCGTCTTTGCCGATCTGGAGCCGGAAGCGCCGGATGTGCCCTTTGGCATACACAGCGGGGCCGGGGTGCTTTTTGGCGTAACGGGGGGCGTGGCAGAGGCGGTTGCCCGCCGGGTGGCCGAGGATAAAAGCATCGAGGCCCTGCAGGAGATTGCCTATATCGGCATCAGGGGTTTGGAAGGATCCAGGGAGGCGGAGATTATCGTTGGCGATGCAAAATTAAAGATTGCCATCGTCAATGGACTCAAAAATGTGGATGAGCTAATTAAACGGATTAAATCCGGCGAGGCCCGCTATGACTTTATCGAAGCCATGGCCTGCCCCGGCGGCTGCATCGGCGGCGGTGGACAACCCTTCGGGCTGAAACCCGTCAAACAGAGCCGTTCGGAAGGATTGTACAGAGTCGATAAATCATCGCAGATCAGGCAATCAGAAGAAAACCCCCTGTTAACGGGGCTCTACAAAGGCGTCCTCAAGGGCAGGGCTAAGGAACTCCTGCACGTCCATTACTAGCAGCACCAACCACGGGGACGGAGGCTTTGGCTGGTGAGCTGGCCCCTGGCGGGCCAACCGCGGGGACGGAGGCTTTGGCTGGTACTTTGTTTGTTGCACACCGCGATGAATGAAAACCGAAGATCCCTCGCTGCGCTCGAGATGACAGACTTTTTATAGCAATGCATAAGCTAAAAACTTATCGTTGTATCGTTGCAGTTGTGTTCTCCCTGCTTGAGTCTGCCCGGCAATCTATACAAAACCCTCCGTTTACTTTTTAATCATTTTTTTCGATTTATGCTACAGTCCCGGGCGAAAAAGCTACCCGAGGGTATGGAGGCGGACCAGCCAAAGCCTCCGTCCCCGCGGTTGGTTTATATTATAAAAATATTGCCAATATAGTCTTATCGCGGCAGGAAACTCATTGCCTTGGGTAGAAGCATATATCTACGTTATTTTTTTCGCACAAGTATTTGGAACCTTGCCAATTGGTGCTATATTAAGGAGGTGGTGCAGGAGGTGCATTAGATTTTTGGCTCATAGCCTTTCGCCGGAAGGAAATTTTTCAAGGTGCAAATCTAAAAAGGAGCGTCGGGATGATTAAGAAAAAAGTAAATATTAATGGTGCAAGTATGGTTTTGGTCGTCGATCCTGAAGCCACATTGCTCGATATATTGCGGGGACAACTGCATCTGACCGGGACCAAGGCGGGCTGCGGCAAGGCCCAGTGCGGAGCCTGTTCGGTGATCATGAACGGCAAGGTTATCTTTTCCTGTTCCACGAAAATGAAAAGGGTCCCCGATGAGGCGATCATAACCACCATTGAAGGGGTGGGCGGCCCCGGCAACCTGCATGCCCTGCAGTTGTCCTGGGTCAAGCATGGTGCCGCCCAATGCGGTTTCTGCACTCCGGGCTTTATCGTTTCCGCCAGGGTGCTTCTCGATGAAAATCCGGCGCCAACCCGGGAAGAAGTGCGGGACTGGTTCCAGAAGCGCAGGAATGTCTGCCGCTGCAACGGCTATAAACCGGCAGTGGATGCCGTCATGGATGCCGCGCGTCTGCTGCGGGGCGAGATCACGGCAGAAGATCTGAGTTTTCAAATGCCGGAAGACGGCAGTATCTGGGGCACCGATTACCCGCGCCCCACAGCTGTGGGCAAGGTTACGGGTACTATCGATTTCGGCGCCGATCTTGGCCTTAAGATGCCGCCGGGTACTTTGCGGCTCAAGTTGGTGCAGGCCCAGGTTTCCCATGCAAGGATTCTCTCCATCGATACTTCAGAGGCGGAAAAAATGCCGGGCGTTTACAAGGTTGTGACCCATAAGGACGTCAAGGGCAACAACCGCATCAATGGCCTCTGCTTTCCCAGCAACAAGGGGGATAGCTGGGACAGGCCAATCCTCTGCGATGAAAAAGTGTTCCAGTTTGGCGACGCCATGGCCATCGTCTGTGCCGATACGGAAGCCAATGCCCAGGCAGCGGTGGAAAAGGTTAAGGTCGAACTGGAGGTGCTGCCGGCCTACATGAGCGCCCCGGCTGCCATGGAACCCGATGCTATTGAGATCCACCCCGGCACGCCCAACGTTTATTACCGGCAAAGGGTGGCAAAGGGGGAAGAGACGGGGCCGCTGATGGAAAAGGCTGATTATGTGGTGGCTATCGAGGATTATTTTGTTGGCCGCCAGCCCCACCTTCCCGTGGAACCTGACGTGGCGCTGGCCTATTACGATGAGCAGGGTTCCTTGCATATCATGTCCAAGAGCATCGGCCTCGATCTCCATGCCGTCATGATTGGTACGGGCATCGGCCTGGAGCCCGGCAAGGATCTGTTCCTGGCTCAGTTCCCGGGTATAGGGGGCACATTCGGCTACAAGTTCAGCCCCACAAATGAGGCGCTGGTGGCAGTGGCAACCATGGCTACCGGCAGGCCTTGTTTCCTCAATTTCAATTATTATCAGCAAATAACCTATACCGGCAAGCGATCGCCTTTCTTTATTGATTTGAAGTTCGGGGCAGGAAAAGACGGCAGGATCATTGCCATGGAGGCAAATTATGCTGTCGATCACGGGCCTTACTCGGAATTTGGAGATCTGCTCACGGTGCGCGGCGCCCAGTTCATTGGCGCCGGCTACGGCATTCCCAATATCCGCAGCGCCGGCTATACGGTATGCACCAACCACGGGTGGGGTTCCGCTTTCCGTGCCTACGGCTCGCCGCAAAGTTTGTTTGCCTCGGAATCGCTGATGGATATTCTGGCAGAAAAAATGGGAATCGATCCCCTTGAATTGCGCTATATTAATGTTTACCGCCCCGGCGACACCAATCCCTCGGGACAGGAACCCGAAGTGTATTCCTTTCCAGACCTGATCGATGCCATCCGGCCCAGGTATAAGGAGGCGCTGGCAGAAGCCGAAAAACTGTCGACGCCGGAGAAGAAGCGCGGCGTTGGCGTATCCGTTGGCGTTTATGGCTGCGGCCTGGACGGAGTGGACAGCGCCGAGGTGTGGGTGGAGCTGCTGGCTGACGGTAGAATCCAGGTCAGCACCAACTGGCAGGATCACGGGCAGGGGGCCGATATGGGCCTGCTGGCCACTTCCCACGAGGCCTTGAGACCATATGGCATCAGGCCTGAAGATATTAAGCTGGTCATGAACGATATGGCCCTGGCGCCGGCCGGCGGACCGGCCGGCGGCAGCCGTTCCCAATTCGTCATCGGCAACAGCGTGGTGAATGGCTGTGAACAATTGCTGAATGCCCTGAGAAAAGCCGATGGGACCTATATGACTTACGATGAGGCGGCTGCTCAAAATATTCCCCTGAAATATTCCGGCCAATGGAGCACCGCTTCGGGCAGTGCCGTTGCCTGCGATGAAAATGGTCAGGGCAAACCCTTCCTGTCCTATATGTATGGCGTTTTCCTGGCGGAAGTGGAAGTCGATACCAGGACCGGCAAGGTCGGCGTGGTGAAGATGACCCTGGCAGCGGATATCGGCAGGATTGCCAACAGGACTGTCACGGATGGGCAGATCTACGGCGGCCTCGCCCAAGGCATTGGCCTGGCGCTTTCGGAAAATTTTGAGGACCTGGAGAAGCATACTACCATGGCCGCTTGCGGCATCCCTTATCCCAAAGATATACCGGATAATCTGGAGATCATTTATGTGGATAACCATCCGCGCAAGCTTGGCCCTCATGGTGCTTCCGGAGTAGGCGAACTTCCCCTGACCTCGCCCCATGCCGCCATTGCCAACGCCATTTATAACGCCTGCGGGGTGCGCATCACCCAGCTTCCCGCGCTGCCGGAAAAGGTTCTGGCAGGCCTGCAGGGCCGGGAAATTCCCGTCATGGCGCGGCCAATCAAAGATCCGGTTTTTTAGAATGACGATATTCCCGGGGCGGGCTATAAGGTTTTAGTTTTGCCTTATGGTTCGTTCCGGGTTTCTTTAAAGGAATGATCAAATAGATGGATCGCCAAAGATTTCTGGAGCTGGAAGCAAAATGTATCCAGGACCATCCCCCGCCCTGTGTGGCAACCTGCCCCGTTCATATGGACGCCAAAAGTTTTGTGGCTGAAATGAAAGCGGGAAATTTTGACGGGGCAATGAACATTTTCAGGAAAACTGTTCCCTTTACAGGGATTATCGGCAGGGTATGCGATCATCCCTGCCAGGCCGCCTGCAAGCGGCGGGAAGCCGGGGAGGCCATATCCCTTTCCGCTCTGGAAAAGGCCTGTGTGCAGATGGATTCCTCCCCGCCGCTCAGGATATTCGTCAGGCCCCAAAAGGATAAACGGGTTGCTGTCGTCGGCGGCGGTCTGAGCGGCCTTACCGCTGCCTTCGATTTAGCCCAAAAGGGCTATGGGGTAGTCCTCTTTGAGGAAAAAAACCGGCTGGGGGGCAACCTCTGGAAGTTTGCCGCGGAAGAGCTGCCCCGGGAGGTGATCGCGGAGGATTTGGCTGTTTTGCCCGGCATGGGCGTGGAGATCAGGCTCGGCATTGCAGTGGGGGGCGGGGAGGCAGCCCTGTCGGATCTGTGCCGCGATTTTGACGCAGTTTTCCTGGGGTGCGGAAAATGCCCGCCGGGTGCCTTTGGCCTGGTGAAGGGACCGGAAGGGCAAATCGATATTGATCCGGTTGCTTTTTGCACGAGCAGAAAGGGTGTCTTTGCGGGCGGCAGCATCCTTGCGGGCGGGGACTATTCGCCGATTGGTTCCCTTGCCGGCGGAAGGCGGGCGGCCATTTCCATCGACCGTTACCTGCAAGGGGTGTCGCTTACGGCTGTGCGCCAGAACGAGGGCTCCTATCAGACGCGCCTGTACACCAGCCTAAAAGGGTTTACGCCCCTTTCTGCCGTTATCCCCGCTGATCCGGCAGGAAAGTACACCCGGGAGGAAGCCATGCAGGAAGCCGGCCGGTGTCTGCAGTGCGCATGCCTCGAATGCGTGAAAGCTTGCGTGTATCTTGCTTATTATCAGGGTTACCCCAAAAAATACCTGCGGGATATCAACCACAACCTCGTCATGGTCAAAGGGAACCATACGGCCAATAAGATGATAAATTCCTGCAGCCTTTGCGATCTTTGCCAGGTGGTCTGCCCAAACGGGCTTAATATGGGGGAAGTTTGCCGGGAGGCCAGGGAAAGTATGGTTCAAAGGGGCAAAATGCCGCCTTCCGCCCATGATTTCCCCCTGCGGGATATGGAATTCAGCAATAGCGAAAAATTTGCCCTGGCCAGGCATGAGCCCGGAAAAGATGCCAGCCGGTTTCTCTTTTTCCCAGGTTGCCAGCTCAGCGCCTCGGCGCCGGAATATGTGGAAAAAATATATGCTTATCTGAGAGCAAAGCTTAGCGGCGGGGTTGGCCTGATATTGCGCTGTTGCGGTGCCCCTGCCCGGTGGGCCGGGCAACAGGGGCTCTTTGACGGGGCCATGCGGGAGATTGCCGGCGAGTGGCAGGATCTGGGGCGCCCACGTTTTATAGCGGCCTGTTCCACCTGCTATCAGATGTTAAAAAACTATTTTCCGGCGGAGAGCGTAACCTCTTTGTGGGAAATATACGATCGGATGGGGCTTCCCGAGGGATCTGCCGAAGGGGACCCGTGCGTTGTGGCCGTTCACGATGCCTGTACCACCAGGGAGGAAAAGCATATCCACGAAAGCGTGCGCAGAATACTGGAGAAGCTTAATTACAGCGTGCAGGAACTGGAAAACTTTGGGGAGGAAACCGGGTGTTGTGGTTACGGGGGACTCATGTGTTTTGCCAACCCCGAGCTGGCGGTTCGGGTGGTTGAGCGCAGGGTTGGGGAATCCCGGTTGGACTACCTGACCTACTGTGCCATGTGCAGGGATAGATTTGCTGCTCAGGGCAAGCGTACCTTCCATCTGCTCGATCTAATCCACGGCGTCAACAAAAAGGAGCTGGCCGGCAGGAAAGGCCCGGGCTATTCCCAAAGGCACGAAAACAGGGCTCGCCTGAAAAATAGAATGCTGCGGGAGATCTGGGGGGAAGAAATGGAAAGGGCGGAAAGCTTTGAGGCTGTCGAATTGGAACTGAGCGACGAAATAAAAGAAATCATGGAAAAGAGGCTGATTCTGGCGGAGGATATACAGAAAGCGATAGAGCATGCCGAGAGCAGCGGCAACAAGCTTTATGATGAGGAAAGCGGGTACTTTCTGGCTGCTTTCAGGCCGGTCAGCGTCACCTACTGGGTCGTGTATTCCCGCCGTGAAAAGAAGTATGTTATCCACAACGCCTATAGCCACAGGATGCAGGTAAGCGAGGTGCGATAGTTTATGGACGGCACAGGCGGAAAAGAAGAGAGCGTTGCCTGGCGGTGCTTTAAATGCAGGGTTCCACTGGTGATGGGCAAAGCCAGGGTTTCTTACCTCGGCAACGAATTTCAGATAGATTTGTTTGGGTGTCCCGGCTGTGGTGCAGTGCTGGTGCCGGAGGATCTGGCCATGGGAAAAATGTTGGAAGTGGAGCAAATCCTGGAGGATAAATAATTTAATGGGCGCAAATAGATGCTGTCGGATTTATGAAAGCGATGAGCTGCTCGGGATTACAGGCGATACGATCCGGCCGGGAGGCTTTTCCCTGACTAGACGTGTCCTTGATCTTTGCCGTCTTGCACCCGGATCCCGGATTCTTGATGTTGGCTGCGGCAGCGGGGCAACAGTGGAACTCATGCTTCGCCACTATGGCTATAATGCTGTGGGAGTCGATCCCTCCGCAGTGCTCCTGGCCCTTGGCCGGCGAAGAAGGCCCGGTTTGCCTTTGCTGGAGGCCGGGGGCGAGCGCCTGCCCTTTGCCGATGGCATAATGGACGCAGTTTTTGCCGAGTGCACGCTTTCCCTGATGCCCGATCAGGGCCGTGCCCTGGCGGAAATGTGGAGGGTATTAAAAACTGGGGGCATTTTGGCAATCCAGGACGTATATGTCCGCAACCCGGCGCAGGCGGCCGGCCTGCGCCGACTGCCGCCGGCGGTATGTTTTGCCGGAGCCCGGACCCGGCAGGATTTGCAGGACAGGCTTTCCTCGGCAGGTTTTCGAATAATGCTCTGGGAGGATCATTCCAGGCTGCTGGCCGGGCTGGCGGCCAGGTTGATTTTTGCCTTTGGCCCGCTCAGTCTGTTCTGGGAAAGGATTGCCGGCGGGGCGATCTGCGGACGGGTAATGGAAAGTACGATCAGGGAGGCTTGCCCCGGCTATTTTCTCTTGATTGCCGGGAAGTCATCCAAGCGAGAGGCTACTTGATTTGGCGGAAAGGGGCACTTTAGCTATGGGCAATGAGGTATTCCGTATGTTTGCACTGTACCGGCAGGGCTTTAATTGCAGCCAGATCCTGCTCCAGTTGGGCCTGGAGGCACGGGGCGCCGCAAACCCCGATCTGATCAGGGCCATGAACGGCTTGGGCGGCGGGCTGGGGTTTTCCGGAAAAACCTGCGGCGCCCTGACCGGGGGGGTCTGCCTTCTGAGCCTGTACACCGGCAGGGGGAGCCTGGAAGAAGAGACTCATGACCAGTTTCATGCCATGATTGGCGAATTGGTGGATTGGTTTGAAGATACCGTTGGGAGGGAACATGGCAGTATAAACTGCCTGGATATTATCGGTGAAGACCTTAAAACAAAAACTATTAACCCCAAGTGCAGCGGTATTGTTTCGGCCACCTACGAAAAAATAGGGGAAATATTGGCAGCGAACGGCATCAGTATGGCAGATGGGAACATCTCATAAAGTTGTGGTGATCCCGTTTTGCTGCCCGAAAGAAATTTTATTTGGTTATCCTGTTAACAGAAAAAATAAAATATTTAGTGGGGGCGCGGGAAAGTTTGTTGGCAAAAACGCCTTTGGAATCTTGGATTTACAGAAAAATAAGCGGCCAAAGCGGGGCAGCAGGGCCGCTGACCCGCGATATGATCGAGGCCTATCAATTGCGGCAGCTAAAAAAAACTATCGGACTGGCGGCGGCAAAAAGTCCATTCTATCGCCGCCGCCTGGGTTGTTTTAACACAGAAAAAATTAAAACGCCGGAGGATTTGGGAGAGATACCCTTTACCACGCCCGGCGATATTGCCGGGGATTCCCTGCGCATGCTCTGCGTTTCCCAGAGCAGCATAAACCGGGTGGTAACCCTGCATAGCTCGGGAACAACCGGTTTGCCAAAAAGGGTTTTTTTTACAGCGGGTGATCAGGAGCTAACCAGGGACTTTTTCCACCATGGTATGTCCACCCTGGTCTGGCCCGGCGACAGGGTGCTGATCCTGCTGCCGGGGGAGGCGCCGGGCAGCGTCGGCGATCTGCTGGCGGAAGGTTTGCAGCGCATGGGCGTGCGGGCCATCCCCCACGGATTTGTGAGGAATCCCCGGAAAACTTTGGAAGTGATGGAAAGGGAACGGGTAACCTCCCTGGTAGGTGTTCCCACCCAGGTTCTTGCCTTGGCCTGCTGTGAACCGCCCGGGCAAAAAACGTACCGGCCTGGCATTAAAAACCTGCTCCTGAGCACCGATCACGTTCCACTGGCGGCACTGGATGCCATAGAAAGGTCTTGGGGCTGTACCGTCTACAACCATTATGGCATGACGGAAATGGGCCTGGGGGGCGGGCTGGAATGCCGGGCCAGATCGGGCTATCATCTAAGGGAAGCCGACCTTTATTTTGAGATTGTTGATCCGGCGAGTGGCAGGCTGCAGCCCGAGGGGGAAGAGGGGGAGGTGGTTTTTACCACGCTTACCCGCCGGGGAATGCCTCTGATCCGCTATCGCACAGGGGATCTGGCCCGGTTTATCCCCGATCCCTGCCCCTGCGGAACGGTGTTGAAGCGCCTTGCTAGGGTGAAAGAGCGGATTGATGGCCGGATCGCTTTGGCCGAAGAGGGGTGCCTGAGCATGTTCATGCTCGATGAGGCATTTTTTGCACTGGAAGGTGTGATTGACTTCAGGGCAATTATCTCGGAAGGCAATGGCTTGGAAACGCTGCGCCTGGAGGTGTCGCCGGCGGCCTGGGCAGGGGAAGGGGTCCTGGAGGCGGTGCGGATGCAAGCCCTCTCCATTCCGGCAGTGGCTAAAAATGTGCAGCAAGGCCTGTTAGCTGTGGTAGTCGTTGCAGCAGAGAAAACCGATCTGCTGCCGAAGCCCTGCAAGCGGATGATCAAGGATTGCCGCCGCAGTTTTTGAGTTCCGATGTTTGGGTTATTCTGCATAGATCGAAATTTGCTTTAAGCTGGGCTGCCTGGAGTGGTTAAATGAATAACGAATTTGCCTGCTGTTCCGATACCGATCATATTTCCGGCTGTATGGTTTGCGGCCGGGAATTGTATTGCATCCCCGATAAACTGCTGCGTGCCACCTGCTTTTACTGCGGCAGGGTGGAAACCACCTCAGTTTTTTGCCTTGCCGGGCATTATGTTTGCAACGAATGCCATAGAAAGGATATCCTCGATATCGTCGAATCCGTTTGCAATGAAAGCGATCTGGGCGATCCCCTCGCTCTGGCGTTAAAGATATTTGCCTTGCCGGAACTGCACATGCATGGGCCGGAATATCATAGCATTGTGCCCGCTGTTTTAGTCGCCGCTTATTGCAACTGCGCTGGTGAGGAAAAAGGCCCGGCCATCAGGGAGGCCATTTCCCGGGGTAAGGAGATATTCGGCGGCATATGCGGAACGCATGGCGCCTGCGGGGCCTGCATAGGTATCGGCATTGCCTATTCCATTATCCATCGGGTAACGCCATACTCAGAGAAAAGCCGGGGGAGGGCAAACTATATGACCGCTCTTGCGCTGATGGCTATCAGCCGGTTTGGAGGCCCCCGCTGCTGCAAAAGGGATTCCATACTGGCCATCGAGGCAGCTAGGGAGCACTTTGGCGGTTTTGCCCATGCCGCTGCCTCTGCGGCGAAATATATTTGCCGTCAGTTTGCAAATAACGATAAGTGTATTGGAAAGAGGTGCCCTTATCATCCGCAGATCTGAAATTTCCCCCATGGGGGCTGCGGCAAAAAGGTTAAAAAGCAAACAAAGAGGGAGGGGAGGCAGGAAATGTCTGAAATAATGCGCAGGGTAACAAGGGAGACTTACAGCGTCTGCCCGGTTTGTCTGCGGCGTATACCTGCAGTGCATGCCGCCTATGGCCGTGAGGTTTATCTGGAAAAGACCTGCCCGCAGCACGGTGATTTTTCCACAATTATCTGGCGCGGATTGCGGCGGATGGATTCATGGCGCGGGGATCTCCCCATGATTGCTGCGGGCGAAAATGAAAACTGCCCCCATGCCTGCGGTCTATGTGATCAACACCTGCAGGGCACTTGTTGTATCCTGCTCGAAGTAACAAAGCGCTGCAATCTTCATTGCGCTTTTTGCTTTGCTGAGGGCGGGAGCGGCGGGGAGATACCTTTGGCAACCGTAAGCCGGCGCCTGTATGCGCTGGCCGAACCCGGCAAGACGCTGGTGCAGCTCAGCGGCGGGGAACCCACTGTGCGCGACGATCTGCCGCAGATTGTCGCCGCGGCCAAAGAAGCCGGCTGCGCACATGTCCAGCTAAATACAAACGGTATCCGCCTGGCGGAAGACAGGGAATATGTCCGATGCCTTGCCGATGCCGGCCTTTCATTTGTTTTTATGCAGTTCGACGGTACCGATGATGATATTTATCGTGCATTGCGCGGGCGGGATTTGTTCGAAATAAAACAAAGGGCAATCGAAAATTGTGACCGCTGTAATTTGGGTGTTACGCTGGTGCCTACCATCGTGCCGCAGGTTAACACCCGGGATATTGGGAATATACTCCGTTTTGCCGTTTCACATGCACCGGCAGTGCGGGGCGTGCACTTCCAGCCGGTCAGTTATTTTGGGCGGACTGCCTTTCCCCCGTCAGACAGCCGGCGTTTTACGCTGGACGAATTAGTGGAGGCCATCGAAAAACAGGCAGGGACGCTCGTTCACCGGAATACCCTGCAGCCATCCAGCTGTGATCACCCATTATGCGGTTTCCACGGCGACTATATCGTCATGCACGATCAAACCCTTCACCCGCTGCACAAAGTGGAAAAGAATCGCCAAGGCCCTTCAACAGCGGAACAAAATCGATCATTTGTGGCCCGCAGGTGGGAACGCCCCAAAGTACAGGACGCTCCTTCCGGCAAGCCGGGAAAGGGAAATTTATGCCGGGAAAATGATCTGGAGACCCTGGAGGGTTTTCTCAGCCGTGTTCGATCGCATAGTTTTACTGTGACAGCCATGGCCTTTCAAGATGCCGGAAACCTCGATCTGGAGCGTTTGCGAAGATGCAGCCTTCATGTATTTGATGATGGAAAACTGATCCCCTTCTGCGCTTATTACCTCACAAAGCAGGGATAAAACTTATATTTTGAAGCCTAACAGTTGTTGCCCGCTTTTTATTCCCTGTTCCCCAGCCTAACCAGCCAAAGCCTCCGTCCCCGCGGTTGGTTATTGACGGGCATGATGAAATTAGGTAACATGCTTAGCATGGACAGGCAGTAAATCGAAAAGGATAGGAGTGATAACTTTTGAAGGAATATGATATTATCGTTATAGGCGGGAGCGCGGCAGGGATCACGGCTGCCATGACAGCAAGAAAGCACTATCCCGGCAAAAGCATTGCTTTGATCAGGAAAGAAAAATATGTTTCCATTCCCTGCGGAATTCCCTATACCTTTGGCATTATCGGCTCTCCCATGAAGAACCTCATCCCGGTGGACGATATGCTGGCCAATAACCGGATGGAATCCCTTGTCGATGAAGTGACAGGAATTAACAGGAATGAACACGTTATCAGCACCCTCGGCGGGGAAAAGTATAGATACGGGAAACTGGTGCTGGCAACCGGTTCCAACCCAATCATTCCCCCACTGCCCGGCAGGGAAAAGAAGAACATCTATGCCATCAAGAAGGATGTTCCCTATATCCAGGAAATGATCGACAAATTGGTGGCGGCAGAAAATCTTTGCATCGTGGGGTGCGGTTTTATCGGGGTGGAAATTGCCGAGGAATGCCGGCGCCGGCGTCCGGATATGAATATTCATATCGTGGAGATGCTGCGCCATTGCCTGCAGCTGGTCTATGACAAGGAGTTCAGCCTAACTGCGGAAAAGGTGCTAAGGGAACAAAATATTAACCTGCTGCTGGACGAAAAAGTGGAGGCATTCCTGGGAGGGGAATCGATCGAAAAGGTAAAATTAAACAGCGGGATGGAAGTAAAAGCCGATATGGTCATCATGGGTCTGGGCGCGGAGGCGAACGTTCAGCTGGCTGAGGCGGCAGGCCTGGAGATCGGCCCGACAAAGGCGGTTCAGGTCAACCGCTATATGCAGACCGACGACAGCGATATCTTTGCCTGCGGGGATTGCGCTGAAAAAGTTTCCTTTTTTGACGGCAAACCTTCCAACCTGAAACTGGCGTCCATTTCCACCATGGAGGCCAGAATGGCCGGGGCAAACCTTTTTTCCCTGCGGCGGGTGAATGACGGTGTCATCGGGGTATTTTCCACAGTCCTGGGCAACAACGTTTTTGCCGCTGCAGGTCTGACCATGTCCCAGGCGGAAGCCCTGGGCTATAGCGTCGTTGTGGGCGAACACGAATCGGTTAACCGGCATCCGGGCATTATGCCGGGGGCTGCCAACCTTAAGGTGAGGCTGCTTTTCGAGGCTGGAAGATGTGTCCTGCTGGGGGGGCAGGTAACCGGCGCTTACAGCGGGGGAGAGCTGATCAACGTTATCAGCGCCTGCATCAACCAGAGAATGACGGCTGACGATATTGTGACCTTCCAGACCGGCACACATCCGGCGCTGACAGCTTCCCCAGTTGCCTACCAGCTGGTCAATGCGGCGGAAAATGCCATCGGGGAACTGCGCGCCATCAGTGTCTAGCTAGGGATTGTCTGCCGTATGTTGTTTTTTTACGGCGAACACATGGCAATGAGCTTAAGCAGTTGAACTAAATATGGGTTGTTATGTGCATCTCTGCCGGGCAGGTTAAAGTAGTATAATTTTGGCGGTGCATCAGAATATGTTTATACAATGGCTCCCAGCGAAAAGCCGGGAGCCGTTCTGCGTGGTGTGCCCGGCATGGACGCAGTCTAATGGGTGCAGGCCCCGGGTACGGGTTGATGATAGTGCCTGGCACATGGCTGGAGGCAAAGGCGTCCACCGCTGCTGCTACTTTACGGAAGGAAATAATTCAGCAATGGGAGGGCATTCAATTTCCTCTTGTTGGGGAGCGGCTGCACAGGGGCGGGGCAGGCAAGATCCTTGACGGGGAATGAGCGCTTTAATGAAGGCGCTAACTTCAATTATTTTACATATTTTGGCCGTACAAATCACTTTTGTGATCGGTTCACCGGGGGAAGGGGTTTCTGGTAGACAATAGCATGTTGAATTGACAATTTCGCAAAAGACAAACGGGCCCCCCGCCGGGCCAAAAACAACCCCCGGAGGCGGAACATATAGCAGGGCTTGGCTGTAGAAATCATCCACCGGTGCATTAAAAGAACACACTACGGGGGGATCAGCTGTTTCATCGATCAGATCAATACGCATTACAAATTTTTGCTGAATGGTAACAATGCGCAGATTATTATCAAGGGGCGGGCCTACCCCCGCTACATTGCACTGGGTGGTAACAATTGCGCATTCCACGCGGTTTATGCTTCCCAGGTCTGCGTTATTACATGGTTCCAAAGCTCCTGTCGGGATTGTAAAGGTCTTTATGATAACATCTTCGTTAAAACATTGATCATATACTTTTTCCACCACCAGACAATCAATTCCTTGTGGCGGGGGTAAGGTAAGCCAGGGGGAAAACAGCACCCTGTCGCTTACAGGATCACCTGTACCCTCGGGGTTTGACACGGGATGGTAAGGCCCGCTGCCGGAGCCCCACCAGTTACTGGTGGCATCAACCTCTGCGGCGGTACCGTTAAAGACCCCGAATTCGGTATTTCCTATGATGGTGTTATCGTGAATAGCCGGATTGGCATTGCCGGGGGAATAATAGTAATAATAGCTGACATAAACGCCGGCCCTGCCGCTATTAAGCAGCTGGTTGCCCAGTACGTCCGGTTCCAGGGGGAAAGGATCTGGCGGAATCCATCCGCCGGGTCCCATGGAAAAAAGATAGATTGCATCCCTGGCAGAACCATCTATTATATTTCCCGCGATTAAAATTTGGGGAGGTGCAGGCCCAAAGGTTGGAGTCCATCCCCAGAAGATTCCCGATCGGTTGCAATTTTTGATGGTGTTTCCGGTAATGGTTTCGGCCATGGATTGAATAATAACTATTCCGCCCTGTTCATCATAAGTGCCCAGGCCACAATTGGTGATTTCATTATTGCGCAGGGTTACATTGGTTTCATCCCAGGCGAGGGTGATGCCGCTGTTGTTATGGCTTTCAATCTCATTGCCTTCAATTAACAGTCCCGAACTGCTTTCTCTGGCAAAAATTCCATCCGTAAAGTTGTTTTTTATTATATTACGTTTCACAGAGGATTCCCCGTGAGGATATAGATAGACACCTGTTCGCTGAAAGCCGGCTATTTTCCCATTATCGACGATGGTATTATCCTCTACCTGCATGGAGGCGTTATTTGCCGTGAGGACGCCGGCAAGATCATGATCTTTGATGATATTGTTCCTGATAACGATGCCGGTTAGATTGGGGAAGGCTGCACTTCCTGCCCGGATCCCCTGTCCGGGGCCGTTTTGCAGCGTCAGATTTTCTATGATCACATTGTCGGCTAGGATATGGATGGTTGCCACATTTGCTGTCAGGCCGGCAGCGTCAATGATGGCTACGCCCATCGACGGGGCAGGCCCTGACAGGGTCAGCGGTTTGTCTATAACAAGCTGTTCATAATAAGTTCCCGGAGAAACGTTGACAGTTCCCCCCGGCGGGGCGCTGTCTATATCATTTTGTATACTCATTTTATGACCTCCTTTATAACATTATATTTACTTTGTCACAATTTTGTGACCGGCCATAGGATGTTTTCTGATTGGCC
>CAZAQM010000002.1:0-28095 GCA_964487385.1 uncultured Dethiobacter sp. | reverse complement strand
TGTTTAGGGGATCCGTCGGCAAAATTATTGCTGCCGGGTTAACGGAGCGGGAAATTGATCATATGGTTGACAAATACATAGAAAACGGCAAAATATCGACCGATGAAGTAAGCGATATTCTTAGGGAAATTAAGTTGGTTAAAGAACGTGGATATGCCGTCAGCATTGGAGAAAGAATAAAGGACAGCGCTTCAATTGCGGTACCTGTTAAGGATATGGCAGGTTTTGTCCAGGCTGCCCTATCAATTTCCTCCTTGGCGGATAGAATTAGCGATAGTGAAAACCGAAAAAAATATTTGGAATTGCTACTGGATTCTGTAAGGCAGATAGATTTTAAGTTTTAAAGAAAGGGGGTGGCTGTATCCGGCGCTGTATTTTCTTGGAACAGGGGATTGGCTATAAAGGAGGATGTAATGCAAATGCACTTAACTGATGATGATGTAATCAAAATTTTAAAACTTATCGAGGAATCCCAGTTTAGTTCATTGGAGCTGGAATATGGCGATCTCAAACTAAAAGTATTTAAAAATGGAAATTTTCCCGGGCAGCTTGCATCTGAACAACAGCAAAGTCCACAAAAGGAAGCAACTGCGGCAGTGGTTGCAGGCGGGGCTCCAGGCCCTGCTTCGGAACAAAAAACGGACTTTGATTCCCATGAAGGCAAACCGGATGAAGGGGAAGGCCTAATTGCTATAAAAGCCCCAATGGTCGGGACATTTTATTGCTCCCCCGAGCCTGGGGCAGAGCCCTTTGTCGATCTTGATTCCGGACGTAATGTTCAAGTGGAAAAGGATACTATTGTCGGGCTTATCGAGACGATGAAAGTTTTTAGCAGTGTGGCGGCAGGAATCAGAGGTGAGATCGTCAGGCAGCTTGTTAAAAATTCACAGTTTGTCGAATACAACCAGCCGCTTTTCCTTGTACGACCCGGGGAGGAAGAGGATCAGTGAGAATAAAGCGCGTTTTTGTGGCAAATAGAGGGGAAATTGCCGTGCGGATCATTCGAGGCTGCCAGGCATTAAATCTGGAGACGGTACTGGCAGTATCGGAAGAAGACCGTGGAACACTGGGTGCCAAGCTTGCGGATCGGGTTGTCTGCATCGGGCCGCCGGCTTCTGCGTCCAGCTATCTCAATGTAAATGCAATCGTGGCGGCAGCCCTGGCAAGCAAATCGGATGCTCTGCATCCCGGATATGGATTTCTGGCCGAAAACGCCAACTTGGCGGAATTATGCACCCAATGCGGGTTGACCTTTATCGGGCCCAGCCCGGAAAATATCCGGCAAATGGGAAATAAGCTCGAGGCCCGCGCTTTGGCAATCAAATCCGGATTGCCTGTGATCGAGGGATCCCCTAAAGTAAATACATTTGAAGAGGCCATGGGAATTGCTGAAAAAATTGGCTGCCCTGTGTTTCTCAAAGCCGCCTCCGGCGGCGGTGGGCGCGGAATTCGCATTGTCCGGGAAAAAAAGGATATACAGGCTGCTTTTGAAAGCGCATCTGCCGAGGCCCAAGCAGCATTCGGCGACAATTCCCTTTTTGTTGAACGCTTTATCGAGAAGGCAAGGCATATTGAAGTGCAGGTTATGGCCGACTCCTATGGCAATGTCGTTCACCTGGGGGAAAGGGACTGCTCCATGCAGCGCCGCTACCAGAAGATGATTGAGGAAGCCCCGGCTTATGGCCTATCCCAGGATTTGCGGGCAAAAATTCAACAGGCTGCCGTGGCACAGGCTAAAAGCATTGGTTACAAAAGTGCCGGTACTATTGAATTTATCGTGGATTTGCAGCGGGACAGCTTTTATTTCCTGGAGATGAATACGAGAATTCAAGTCGAACATCCAATCACAGAGGAAATTACCGGAAGAGATATCATTGTGGATCAGCTGCGTATTGCCGGAGGAGAGACGTTGGGCTATACGCAGGAAGATGTTGTCTTTTCGGGCTGTGCCATCGAGTGCCGGATTAACGCTGAATCACCGGCACAGCGCTTTAGGCCCACACCCGGCAGGATAACGAGATGGGAGCCCCCGCAAGGGGCTGGAATCCGCCTGGATACGCATTGCTTCCAGGGATATACCGTTTCTCCCTACTATGATTCGTTACTGGGCAAGCTGATTGTTTATGCAGCAAACCGCCAGGCAGCTATTGAGCGAATGCATCAGGCTCTTGATAATTTCCAGGCTGAAGGCATTGAAACTACCGTGCCTTTTCTCCAGTTTGTATTAGCGCACCCGGATTACCGGAGCGGTTCTACATCGACCAGATTCCTGGAAAAGGCTGCTGAAGATTTTTGGTCTCAGGAAAAAAGACAGGTTAAAAGGTGATTGCCAATGACACAGATTAAATTGATCGATACAACCTTGCGCGACGGGCAACAGAGCGTCTGGGCCCTGGGGATGAGCACAGCAAAGATGCTGGCTGTTATTAAAGATATGGATAGAGCAGGCTTTGAAGAAATTGAATTTATTACACCTTTTGTTCAAATGAAAAAAATTGTCAGGGATTTGGGAGAGGATCCCTGGCAATGGCTCAAACTTGGAACAGCCTCCGTTGAAAAAACGCCGCTCAGGCTTCATGGGCACAGGGGCGGGCTTTCGCATTTCCCCAAATCCATCGTCAGGCTCATGATCCAAAAAGTAATCGATCATGGCATAAAAACCGTACGTATCTCCTCGCCATGGAATAACTTTACCGAGCTTAGAACCGATGTGCAGGATCTAAAAAAGATGGGGATAGAGCCCATAGTAAACTTTGTCTACTCGGTGTCTCCCCGGCATACGGATGAGTACTTTGTTGACCGCGCCAAAGATGCCGCGGCATTGAATCCCTACAGGATCTGCATCAAGGATGTGGGCGGTCTGCTGACCCCCGAGCGTATCAAGGAACTGTTCCCCAAAATTCAGGCGGAACTTGGCGATATAACCTTGGAGCTGCACTTGCACAGCAATAACGGTTTGGCACCGCTCAATGTTATAGAAGCGGTACGCCACGGTGTTACACATATTCATACCTGTATCCCGCCCCTGGCCAGCGGATCATCCCAACCCTCAGTTTTTAATGTTGTCAATAATCTGCGTGCCCTCGGATACAGCGTTGATATTGATGACGCCGCCTTAAAACCAGTGGAAAGGACCTTATCCTACATCGCCAGGAGGGAAAACCTTCCTGTGGGCATACCGTTTGAATATGATGTGAACTACTACAATCATCAGATGCCAGGCGGCATGCTCTCTACCTTCCGTTATCAGCTGCAAAAGGTCGGCATGGAGCATCAATTGGACAGAGCCGTAGAGGAAGTTATCCAGGTTCGGTCAGACTTTGGCTATCCGATTATGATTACCCCTCTTTCCCAGTTTGTCGCTTCGCAGGCTGCCATCAATGTGATCGTGGGAGAGCGCTACAAAGAGGTTACTAATGAAGTGATCCAGTATGCCTTGGGCCAGTGGGGAAAAGATGCAGTAGATGCTATGGACAAGCAAGTGCGCGCTAAGATTCTGGAACATCCGAAAGCAAAAGAATTTATCGACTGGAAACCTTCCGCCCTGACGGTTGAGGACGTGCGCAAGAAATATGGGAAGCATCTTAGCGATGAAGACCTGATTTTGCAGGTTTTTGTTGACGAGGAAGCCATAAACATCGCAAAACAGGCGCCAAAGCCGCAGCCCTATCTGAGCTCGCAGCAGCCTTTGGTCAAGCTGGTGCAGGAATTGGCGCGCCAAGGGGATCTCGGTTTTGTTTCTCTTCAAAAGGGCGGCTGTTCGTTGAAGCTTGGTAAGCAGGGCTAGGCTTGGGCCTGGCAGGGGGGCCGGCACCGGAGCGCAAAATGATCGGGTTGCAGGTCAGCAGTAACAAAAAGGGGGAAAGATGGACATGGCCAAAGACTTTATTCTAAAAAGTGATGGGGATGGTCAGGAAAGGCATGAAAAGATCGTTTCCACCATTATTAGCAAGTTTCCCATCGAACTGGAAAAAAAATTAACCACATTGGATAAGCCGCTTGTTATTGCTTCCGCATGCCCCGGGTGGCAGCCCAGGATGTGGCCTTCCAAGGAAGCATATCAGGGAAATGTGCCGGAAATTTTTGTGGAAGGCGGGATCAGATACCCTGCTGTCCCATGCACTATTGAGCAGCAGGCGGCGGAACAAATTTTAGCCGTCAAGGCTGGATGCAGCGCTGTTCATATCCATCCCAGGGATCCGCAGGATTGTTTTGCCACCAACAGCCTGGAATTATTGGCACAAGTTTATGATAAAATTTTTGAGCAAACCGACGTCGTCTCTCTGCAGCATACATGGAGAAGAACCGAAGATGGAAACATCGATTACATTGAGGATACAAGCAAGCTGTTGCAAGCCGGCAAAGGCAACAAGTACTGCCAATCCGATGTGGTTTTATGGCCTCCATCCGATTCCTATCCGCAAAATTATATTGAAAGCGCGCAAAAAGGCGTCCGCTTTATGGAGGAAAATAATGTTAAAGCAATTATTAAGGTGAGAAGCACTTACCACCTCAAAAAAATGAAACGGGCCCTTATCGATACCGGTGTTCTAAAAAAAGAGCCGCTGGTCATTGCACACGATATGGGGCATCCCTTTGGCTGGCCCTTGGATGTTGATCCCTGGATGCCCATTGAGTTGGTAAGCGCCATTATGCAGACAAAACAGATATTCCCTGACAGTGTTATTGGAGTCTCTTCAGGCAACAGAAACTGGATGCCCATTACTATGACCGCCATACTCGCCGGTGTTGATTTTGTCCAAGTCGGCATTGAGGACTGCTTTTGGATGTATCCCCACAAGGACGAGGTTATTCAAAAAAACATCGATGCCGTAAATAAAATAGTCAATTTCTGCGAGTTAATCGGCAGGGAAATTGCCTCGGCAGATAAAGCGAGGGAATTGTTAGGTATAGAGAAAAGCTGATTTGAGATAGCAGCTATTTTTTTTGGGGGGGAGAGGGGGTCGGGGGAAAATGATTGTTCTAGCGTTCTAAGTTGTTTGGCAATGATATTCCAGTATTTAAATCAAAAACTAATTGGAGGTTCGCGCGATGAAAAAAGACTATTTAGCAAAAATTCTGGTTTTACTTTTAGTTGCCCTACTTAGTTTTTCAGTAGTGTCCGGTTGTGCGCCGGCGGCAAAAGAGCCTGTCGGCGGTAGCGGGGTGGAAAATACTGATGATGAAGGTGCGGGCGGAAGCGAACTGAAAAAATTTGAGATTGGCGGAGGGGCTCTTGGCGGTGCTTTTTATATAATTGCAGGTACCTTTGCCGGGCAGGTTGAATCCACACTTGGCGTACCAAGCGTGGCGTCGGTCACGGAAGGCGTTGCCGAAAACCTCAGGCTTATTGATAACGGCAGCATGGAAGCCGGTATAGGGGCGTCAAATGCTCTTTATCTGGCTTGGAGGGGCGAGGATATTTATGAAAAGGAATACAAGGATCTCCGGCTTATTATGGGCATTTATCCTCTGCCCCAGGTATGGATTGCCCTTAAAGACAGCGGGCTTACTTCGTTAATGGACCTCAAGGGCAAAAGAGTCGGGGTAGGCGTTGGACCGGCAACATGGGATCCAGTGAGCAGGCCGGTTTTTGAATCACATGGTTTTGATTACGAAAAAGATATTACCCGTGTTTACGGTGGATTTGAAGATTTGCATACGCAGCTCGGTGACGGCATGCTCGATGCTATTGTAACCAGTACTTCAGGGGACAAGCATTTGCTGCCGGCGACAGTTGAGCTGGCAGCTACGAGGGAACTAATCGGCCTTAAGTATGATCAGCCTTCTGTAGACAAGTTGGTGGAAAATGTTCCCTATTACTCCCGGTTTGAACTGGTGCCGGGGCTGGTTCCCGGATGGGATGATGAGCCCTACCAGAACGTAAGCCAGGCAACTGTTTATCTTTTTGCCGGCAAAGATTTGCCGGAAGATAAGGTCTACGAAATTGTAGAAACAATTTATGCCAACTTGCAAAAGGCTGCCGAAGAAGTTCCATATCTGGAATACACTGCAGCGAATCCCGAAATCCTTTGTGAACAATTTATAATACCTTACCATGACGGTGCAGAAAAGTTCTGGAAGGAAAAGGGATTGTGGAAAGAATAACATTAAAAAGTGTTAGGGTATTCGGTCAGTTTAATTGACTAACTATCCGGCCAATGACAATCCGATCCATAAATAGGATTATGCAGGAGTCAGCGGTAAAATATTGATGAACTTTTATTGACAGCAAAAGACATGGTTTGTTTGAATTCCGCTCACTCCTGCATCCTTTTTTAATGCGTTCTATTACTAATAGGCTATGATAGGATGTGATTTATCCGTGATGGGTTTAGTAAAGCTTGTATTGTCCGCATCGCTTTGCATCTATGTTATCCTTAGTATATTTTTTACGATTGAACCTATGCAGGCGCGCTCCATTTTCATTTTATTTGTACTCGTAATGGCAATTCTCACTCTTGACAAAGACAGGCTTAAAACTGTATCGGGCAAAATTATTGCTGCAGTTTTGCTTATCAGCAGTATCGTTTCTTACGGATATGTCATAATTTTTCATAATGATATCCTTATGCGTGTCGGCATACCGACCTCTACGGATATAGTTTGCGGCATAATTGCCATCGTTCTTTTGCTGTACCTTGTGCAGAGGGCTACAGGTTGGACATTTACTTTGATAGTGGTAGCTTCGATCATTTATGCCTTTTATGGGAATATAATTCCCATGCAGTATGGAGGGCATGGAGGTTTTTCACTAAACCGCTTTCTTACCACTGTTTACCTCTCGACCAACGGTATATTTGGCTCAGTGATGTATGTCATGTTTAAGTACGTTTTCCTGTTTGTATTATTTGGAAAGGTTTTGGAATACTCGGGGGCCCTGAGTTTTGTTATGACCTTATCCCAGGCTCTCGTGGGCAGGTTATGCGGAGGCCCGGCCCTGGTGGCGGCAGTTTCCAGTATGCTGGTGGGCTCTGTCAGCGGCAGCGCAGTGGCAAACGTGATGATAACCGGATCGGTTAGTATTCCTTTAATGAAAAAAATGCACTTTGAACCCCATGTCGCCGCTGGGGTAGAGGCCTCGGCTTCAACGGGAGGGCAAATCATGCCTCCGGTCATGGGAGCTGTAGCTTTTGTCATGGCCCAGTTTGTGGGTGTGGAATATTTTGCTGTGGTGCGTGCGGCATTTATTCCAGCTGTTTTATATTTTCTTAGCATCATCGTGGGCGTTTATATATATGCGCGCAGAGCGGGCATTCCTACTTTAAAGAAAGAAGAAGTGCCCACTTTTAATGATGTCATCAGGGAGCCGGGCCTGGTTACATTTGTTTTGGGGCTGGGCAGTTTAATTTATCTGCTGGTCATCCATTATTCTGCCCCCCTCGCCGCAATAATTGCTATGGCAGTTATGCTCGTTATCGGGGCCCTACGCAAGGAAACAAGGATCAACCCCGGAAAATTGTTAAGCATCTTTCGTGAAACGGCGGAAAGCTTCGTGGGGGTGGGAGTGCCCGCTTTTGCCGTTGGCATTGTCGTCGGAGTTTTATTGATGACAGGGCTATCCCTGCGCTTTGGCAATCTCGTTGTGGCCTTAGCCGGAGGACACTTTATTCCCCTCCTCATCATGGTGGCCATTATGGTCATTATCCTTGGGATGGGCCTGCCGACGGCTATCGCCTATATACTGGCTTCTTTGGTGGCTGCTTCGGCTCTGGTCTCTTTCGGTCTTCTGCCGATGCAGGTACACATGTTCCTCCTCTACCTTGCCGTCCTTTCCATGGTTACCCCCCCTGTCGCGCTGGCCTGCTATGCGGCGTCTTCGCTGGCGGAGACAAGCTTTTGGAAAACGGGGTTTTTTGCAACAAAATTGTGCCTTCCTGCCTTTATGATCCCCTTTATCTTTGTTTATCATGCGCCTCTGCTGATGATCGGCCAAGCCCACGAAATCCTTTTTAGTTTTTTAACTGCCTTGGTCGGCGTGGCGTTGATAGCCTATGGCGTAATTGGAAAGGCTTCCAGTTCGATGAGCATCATATTCAGGGTTTTGTCTTTTTTCATGGGAGTCATCATGATTACGCCCAATGTGGCGCTAAATGTTGCCGTCATAATCATCCTGGCAGCCGCCGGCTGTTACTATTTTGTTAGTAATTTAGCAAAGAAAAGGAAACTGCAGGAAAAGGAGATTTAACAAATTATTAATGAGGAAAGCTGTTTTTATCCGGACGGACGTTTAAAAGGAGAGAGGTGTATAGGATGGCGGTTTGGGACGATCTAATTTCTCAGGAGGATCTGGGGGTTTATGAGAGAAAGGGCCTGGGCAAAACTCGCGAGTTTGGGAAAAGGCCGGCAGTTCTAGTAGTGGATATGATCAATTGCTTTGTAAATGACGATCAGACCCTGGGTTACAGTAAAACAGGCAAAAAGGCCACCCTGGCCATAAAAAGATTGATAGATAAAGCCAGGCCCTTAAACGTACCCATAATTTATACTACATCCCAATTGTTTAAAAATCCTGCCGAGCGGGGTTTATGGAAATCCGGAGACGGGAAAAAGTTTTTTGCAAAAGAGGATGCCTGCGATGTTGTGGAGGAAATTAAGCCGGAAGCCGATGATTCCTTAATTGCCAAATTAAGGCCCTCCGCTTTCTGGGGGACCGAGCTGCTAAGCCTGCTGATTTATCATCAGGTGGACACCCTGATCGTTACGGGCATGGTTACTAGCGGGTGTATCAGGGCTACAGTGGTTGACGCTTTTTCCTATAATTACATTGCCATAATTCCCGAGGAATGTGTCGCTGACAGAAACCAAATTAGCCATAAGGTTAATCTGTTCGATATGCAAATGAAATATGCCGATGTTATTTCCCTGGATAAAGTAATAAGCTATCTCGAAAGTTTGAATAAATGACGTGCAATGGCCATTAAACGCAGAAACGAACTTATCGCAAAATTAATAAATCTTCTAAAAGAAGAAGGCGTATTGGAAACTCCATTTTTATAGTTTCAAAAGCTAGTATCAGTTAAAGCATGGGAGGAATTAAAGATGGCAGACATCTCTGTGGAAATTGGCGGCCTGAAAATTAAAAACCCGCTTATTATAGCTTCCAGCCCGCTCACGGCAAGGATCGATCGCATTAAACGAGCGGAAGAGGGCGGCGCTGCAGCTGTATGCATCAAGCATTCGCTGAAAAAACAACAGTTTTATGCGCGTCCCCGCTGGTATGTGGAGAAAAATGTGGGGATCATCGTCAGCGGCGATCCCAGACTGGAAGTGGATGAGGCACAAAATTTAATCGCTCAGGTTAAAAAGGAAACCAACCTTAAGGTTTTTGCCAACATGTCCGGACTTTCCACGGATGTCGACACCTGGGGCGAACTGGCCCAAACTTTTGCCTCAGCCGGCGCTGATGCTATCGAGCTTAACTTAAACTGTCCCAATTTGCATGCGGCCAATGCAGGCGGTTTTGTCCTGGGGGCTAATCTTGGTTCCGATCCCGAGTCCTGTGCCAAGGTCGTACAAGCAGTGAAGAAAAGCGTAGATATTCCCGTTGCTGCCAAGCTTCCCACCGAAGGCGGAAGAATTCTGCAGGTTGCGGCAGCCTGCCAGGAGGCCGGGCTGGATATTTTCAATATCCACGCCGGATTCAGGGGCGCGCCGGGACTGGATATCTATAATGAAGGAACCCTTCTCTATCCCGGTTCGCCCGCAGGCAACTTTGGGGGCTGCAGCGGCCCCTGGAGCAGGCTTATCAGCAACAGGTTTATTGCCGATATTGCCGCGGCCTATTCCCTTCCCATCATGGGAGGCGGCGGGATCAGCAAATGGGAGCATATCGTGGAAAGCATCATGTACGGTGCAACGGCCATTCAGGTGTGCACAATCGTCATGTATGAAGGTTTTGCCGTCCTAGAGAAGTTTCTGCAGGGTTTAAAGGGATTTATGGAGCAAAAGGAATACAACAATATCGGGGAATTCCGGGGCGCGGCGCTGAAAAACGTTTTGAAGCCCGGGCAAATGGTATACAGGGACGTTGCCGCCTATATCGATGCCGCCAAATGCACCGGCTGCCGTAAATGTTTAAGCCTGCCCACATGCGACGCCATTAGCTACCGGGATAAAAAATGTCTGGTCGATCCTCAAAAATGTCTGGGTTGCGGCCTCTGCGTGGGAATCTGCCCCTCCAAGGCCATTGGAATCGCAGAAGTATAGGCTTAAAAACACAGCACTCATTAAAATATCTGCATGCTGAAGGTTGAAAGGTAGTGATCATATGAAGTTTCCCAAAATTGAATTGCTAAAAAAGATGGCACAGGATAGCGGTCTGGAAGCAATATTGGTCTACAGCCCCGCCTGGAGGAAGGAAAACTTTCGTTATTTAACGGGATTGAACTTTTTTGGGCCTTACGCCATGGTCCTCTATTTGGCGGAAGAAAAGGAAATCTCCCTGATATTTTCGGCGGATTGGGATAAGGGAAGAGCAGAAAGCCTGGCTCGGGATATCGATAATTTTATTTTGCTGGACACTGACTGGAAAGGGCTTGCCGGGTTGCTGCAAAGCAAAAAGATAAAGCGGATAGGTGTTTTCGACAACAGCTTTTTGCCGGCCGGACTTTATGCAACCCTTCGCCACGCCGGGATAGAACTTAAATCGACAGACGGGTATCTGGAAAAAGTCCGCCTGATCAAAACCCCACAGGAGGTTGAATATTTACGCTCGGCAGTAAACCTGGCTGAAAGAGCATTTCCAGTTTTTTTGGAGAGCATTTCCAGGGGGCTCAACGAATTCCAGATCGTCGCAGAAGTGGAATATGCCCTCAAAAAAATGGGCGCCGAAGATAATTTTATGTTAATATCCTCCGGCGGCACCGACGTCTTCGGCATGACCCCTCCCCAGGCGCGGGCGGCCCGCCAGGGCGATCTGACGCTGACGGAGCTTACCCCGCAGGTTAACGGCTGGTGGGCACAGATCTGCCGGACGGTGGTAAAAGGCCCCCCCAGCGAAAACCAGATGAAAGCATTTAATATGTACCTCGAGGCGGAAGAGGCAGGCCTTCAGGCAGTAAAACCCGGTGTAAACATCTCCGCTGTGGCCAAAGCAGAAAACGATGTTTTTCGCAAATATGGCTATGGCGAGTACACCTCCTCCCAATATACCAGGGTAAGGGGCCACGGTCATGGGATGCATTTCGACGAGGCGCCCACAGTCAATGAGGATGTGGATTTAATCATAGAAGAAGGTATGGTTATCGTCATTCATCCCAACACATACAACCCGCTGAGCGGCTATATGGTGCTTGGCGATCCAGTCGTCGTGACGAAAAACGGTTGTGAAATGCTTTCCACCACAGAAAGAAAATTGTTCCAGGTTTAACTGCCCCAACATATTAATGGAGGTGCCAAAATGAAAAGGGGATATATGGACTGGAAAGAGGAACTTTTGCCCAAAGATACTTTGAAACTAAGGCAAAAGGAATTTATAAAGGATTTCCGGGAAAAAAATATTGATGCTGCCGTCATCTATGCAGATGTGGCCTCGGCGGATGAGATGCAGTATCTTACCAATTTGGGGCCCTACTGGTCCAACGCTTCGGCCATATTTTTTAAGGATGGCAGCGTTCATCTGGTGACGGGGCTTTCCGCCAGGGTTAACCCCTGGATTAGCAAACTCACCGGCATGGGGAACAGCGATATTACTTCCGCCGGACCGAACCTTGCTGTGAAAATAGCCGAAGTTCTGGGCGAACGTCTCGACGGCGGCGGGGTCATTGGCCTTACCGGGCAGTATTTTCCACAGACAATTGTCGAGGCTTTGGAAAAAAAAGGTTTCGAAACTGTCGTCTATCAGAAACCCAGAGAGGAACAGCTGGCACGGAGGGATGATGCCTATATCGATACCGTTAAGGAGGGCATCGCTCATATGGAAAAAGCCATAACAGGAGCCCTGCAAAATCCTGAAATAAAAGCTATGACGAGAAAAAGGCTTGCCGCCGAGGTGGAGTATGCCTGCCGCAAAGCAGGCGCCATGGACATTTTACTTTTAGAAGGAGATAAAAAACTGGTTTTTGATCAGCCGCAGGAACTGCCCGCCGGTGAAACCCCCTGGATTTTATACGTTCAGATTCAGTATTTGGGGGAATGGATCGTCCTGGCCAGAATGATAAACGGGCGGGAGGGCGAAGGGATGCAGGCAGCGCAGGCGGCCAGGGATAAGGCGGCCCTAAGGTTAACCCCGGGGGAAAAACAACTGGCCTGGGATGAGGACGGCTGCGGTATTACAGTTTGCAGCGAAATTTTGGCCGATCATCTTTCCTGGCAGGGGCCTAAAAATGCCCTTCTCGCCGATAAACAAATGATCAGCCTGATGGTTAGGGACGAGAAGAAAGGGATTTATCTGGAGGATATGTACTTGGTTTCCCCGGAAGGCGGCCTGCACCTTACTTCCTTTTAAGCAATGCCTCCTCAGTAATTTCTCTAAAACAAAAAGCATTAAACGATGAAGGAGTGTCTAGGCAAATGAATTTAATCGAGAAAATCCTGGCCCGGGCAAGCGGCAAAAAAGAGGTAACGCCGGGGGAAGTTGTCATTGCCGATGTGGATTGCCTGCTATTGCACGATTTAAGCGGTTATCTCACCTCCCGTGTTTTTGAAAATGAAGTAAAACGTCCCATGCGTTATCCGCAAAGAATCGTCATGGTTTTCGACCACCATTTTTCGCCTCCTGACGAGGAAAGGGCCAGAATCTTAGAGGTAAACAGAGCTTTTGCCCGAAAACATGGTATACATCTTTTCGATTGCGGCAGCGGGAATATCCACCATGTGGGGATCCGCAACGGCTTTATCCGGCCGGGTACCGTGGTCGTAGGTTCCGATAGCCATACGCCTGCACACGGGACTTTTGGCTGTTTTGCCACCGGCCTGGGCAATAATTCCAATGCGGGAACGGTAATGCCCTTCGGCAAAGCCTGGTTTAAGGTTCCGGAAACTGTTCAGATAAAACTTTTCGGGCAGAACAAACCCGGGGTTTACGCCCGTGATGTGGCGCTCTGGCTGACCGGGCAAATTGGGGAAGGCGGAGCGGTTTACAAAGCAATTAATTTTTCCGGCCCTTATATTAAGAAACTTGAAGTGTGGGATCGCTTTCTTTTCCCCTTGATCATCATCGATCTCGGCGGAAAATGCGCCTTTATTGAACCCGATGAGAAAACGGCAGGTTTTATCAAACAGATAACAGATCGGCCCTTCGAGGCAATTACCTCGGATCCCGGCTGTGAGTTTTCTGATACATGGGAATACGAAATCAGCGATCTTGAACCGCAGGTGGCTGCTTCGCCCACTCTGGGCAATGTTAAACCTGTCGGGCAGTTTGCCGGCGCGCCTATTCAATGGGCTGAACTGGGCGGGCACGGCGGAGGACGCCTGGAGGACATCCGCCAGGCAGCACAAATTTTACGAGGCCGCAAGATAGCTCCCGGCGTGAAATTTAATATCGTTCCATCCAGCCGCAAGGTGTTCGCCGAAGCCTTGAGCGAAGGGCTCGTGGGGCTGCTCCATGAGGCAGGCTGCACATGGTTCCCGCCCAGCACGGGATCCAATCAGGCTATCAACATGGGGGCCATGTCCAAAACCGAGGCAATGGCTTCCACCCACGCACGGAATTTCCCCGGGCGCAACGGCAGCCCCGAAGCGATGATGTATCTGGGTTCAGCTTCGACGGTGGCAGCATCTGCCATCAAGGGCTGTATTGCCGATCCGCGTGAATTTATCGAAAGTTAATGATAAAACACTATTTGATCGTTTAGTCCGCAGAAATAAACTTTCCTAAAACTATTGTACAAGGAGTGATCCCTTTGCACGCGCGAGGACGTTGCTGGAAATTTGGCGATAATATTCCCACTGACCAAATTGTGAAGGCTGAAAGAGTATTGCTGCCCATCGAAGAGATGGCAAAATATGTTTTGGAAAATCTCAATCCCACATTTCCCAAGGAGGTAAAACCGGGGGATATCCTGGTTGCCGGCAAGCATTTCGGTCAATCTTCGGGGAGGGCCGTAGCCCCCAAGGCCATAAAAGCTACCGGCGTTGGTGCTGTCGTCGTGGAATATGCTTCACGGCTGTTTTTCAGAAACTGTTTTGAAATTGGTCTGCCACTCCTGGAATGCCCGGGAATAACCGGCGGTGTAAGTGACGGCGATCTGCTTTCTGTCGATATCAAGGCAGGCCTAATCCGCAATGAAACGACGGGCCGGGAGTTCCAGGCGCAAAAAGTGGACCCTTTTTTGACGGAGATGCTCAGCAAAGGGGGCCTGATTGCGATGGGGGAAAAACTCGATCGTTAGGCTGTATTGGCTCGCTTGCTTCTAAAATAAATATTGTTGCAAAGGAGTTGATCAGCGATGGGAATGACAATTGCTGAAAAGATATTAGCACGGCACAGCGGAAAGGATCAGGTCAAAGTGGGCGAATATGTTACGGCGAAAATTGACCAGGTTTGTGTACATGATACTTTCCCGGAGATAGAGATCGAGATGAAAGAAGAAGGCATTGCCGAAGGGCTGACCAGGGTTTGGGACAAAGATCGGGTCGTGGCGCTGATCGACCATGCTTCGCCGGCCATGGACAAGAATGTTTCCACAGCGGAGAAACACGTTTTTTATCGGAACCTGGTAAAAAAGGCCGGCATTACAAATTTCTATGATGTTAAAGCCGGTATCTGTCATCAGGTCATGATGGACAAGGGCTTTATACTTCCCGGCTCGCTGGTCCTGGCCACTGATTCCCATTCAACGATTTATGGGGCCCTAAACTGCGGGGGGGCAGGTGTAGGTGTGACCGATATGGCCTGGGTTCTCAATTTTGGAGAACTGTGGCTGAGGGTGCCGCCCACGATTAAAATAGAGGTTTTGGGCAATTTTGCCCGGGGCGTGATGTCCAAGGATCTCTTCCTCTATATTTCCGGCCAATATGGTACCGACTTTGCCCAGTATAAATCGTTGGAATGGACAGGCCCTGCTGTAGAGGCAATGAGCCTCGACGGGCGTATTTGCGTGGCCAACCAATCGGTGGAGCTGGGGGCCAAATTCAGCCTGTTCAGGGCTGATGATAAAACGATGGATTTCGTGCGCAGCCGTGCAGTCCGTGATTTTGAGGCTGTCGAACCCGATATGGATGCGCACTACGAGGCCGAATATAAAATTGATGCCGCACAACTGACGCCCCTGGTGGCACAGCCGCACGGCATGGAAGTGGTTAACCCCGCGGAACATTATCGGGATATTAAGATTAACCAGGCCAATATAGGCGGCTGTTCCAATGGCCGCCTGGAGGATATCTCCATGGCGGCAAAAATATTTCGGGACAGGAAAATACATCCCGAGGTCCGCTGCATCCTGGGAGCTGCCTCCTGGGAAATTTATAAGGAGGCAATGCGCCTGGGCTATTTCGAAACCCTCATCGATGCCGGGGTAATCATCTGTCATCCCCACTGCGGGCCCTGTATCGGCGGCATGGGGGCGCTGGCTCCCGGGGAGGTGGCCATCACAGCCACGAGCCGCAACTTCAAGGGCCGCATGGGGAGCCCCGAGGCCAACATTTATCTGGCTTCGCCGGCTACTGTGGCCGCCTCGGCTATTACCGGGCGGATCACCGATCCAAGGGAGGTTCTCTAATATGTCAATAAAGACCATTAAAGGTAAAGTGTTAAAGTTTGGGGATCATGTCAACACAGATGTTATTGCACCAGGCCGCTGGATGCGGGAAGGATTGGAGGTCCTGCGCCTGCACACCATGGAGGCTATCCGGACTGATTTTTATAAGGATGTCCGTCCCGGCAATATTATCGTGGCCGGGAGAAATTTTGGCTGCGGATCCCACCGCGGATCGGCCACCTCTATTATGAAAGTTTTGGGGATTTCCGCCATCGTTGCCGATACCCTGGCACGGATTTATTTTCGCAACTGTATCGCCCTGGGTATCCCGGTTTTCAGTGCTCCGGGGATAAGCGATCTCGTTGAGGAAGGCGACGAGCTGGAAATTGATATTGATACAGATATGATTAAAATTAAAAGCAGTTCCTCGGGAAAGGAATTGACAATACCTCCGCTGCCGGATACCATGGCCAAAATTTTAGCTTCCGGCGGTGTCTATAAACTTCTTCAGCAGAAACTGTCCAGCCAGTAGGGGGAGTTTTCGTACATCATGGAGTCGGTCGGGATCTTCAAACCGCGGGAATACTTTATCCGCGGTTTCTTTTTTGGAAAGAGTATAGTAATATTAGTAAGGTGTCTTTGTCATTTTTTATCTAACCCTGATTTATTATCTGAAGCAAAAAGAATTTGTTTTCGGAAGGACCAGGATTAATTATTTCTATGTGAACGGAGGTATGATTTTTGCGTTATACACCTAAATCTGAGCTCGATAGCAGAGTAGGCAAATTGCAGGTATATTTGCAGCAAAATGGTATTGATGGGGCCGTCATCGTGCAAAATGCTGATCTTTTTTATTTTAGCGGGACCATCCAGCGTTCGCATTTATTTATACCGGCAGAAGGAAAGCCGGTGCTGCTCGTCAAAAAAAACCTGGAGAGGGCTAGAGAAGATTCACGGTTGGATAATATCATCGGCGTGAATAGCCTGGGTGAAATCCGCACTATTTTGCAGTCCCATGATTACGGCCCCTTTAGAACCCTGGGCTTTGAACTGGACGTGCTGCCGGCGAATCATTATTTGCGTTATCAAAAGCTCTTTGCACCGGCCAAAATAGTCGATATTTCCATGTTTATACGCACAATCAGGGCGATCAAATCGCCTTATGAGATAGAGATACTTAGGGATGTGGCCAGGCTCCAAGATGAAACCTACTATTATGTGAAGGACAACCTGCGGGAAGGTCTTACTGAATTGGAACTTTCGGCTAAGATTGCCGCGTTTTCGCGCCGCAAGGGCCACTCCGGCTACATGCGGGTGCGGGCCTTTAACGAAGCTCCTTTCTATATTCACCTGCTCTCCGGCGACAATACGCAAGCCACCTATCTCGATGGGCCTGTGGGCGGCAAAGGGGTCAGCCCGGCCTTTGCCCTGGGTTCCTGCGATAAAATCATCGGCAAAAACGAATCGGTGCTCCTAGACTTCGATTTTATTTATGATGGATATATGCTCGATCAGACGAGAATTTTCTGTTTGGGCAAACTGCCGGATCATTTGGTGGAGGCCCATGAGGCAGCCCTGCATATCCAGGCGGAACTGGAGGCCATGGCCAAACCCGGCGTTGTCTGTCATGAACTCTATGATCGGGCTATGGAACTGGCCGGGGAGAGCTCTTATGGGAAGCATTTCCAGGGTTTTCCCGATCACGTGCCTTTTGTCGGCCACGGCATCGGCATCGAGCTGGATGAGTTTCCCATCATTGGCCGGGGGTTTAAGACCACGCTGCAGGAGGGGATGGTCTTTGCCCTGGAGCCAAAATTTGTTTTTCCCGACGGCGCCGTGGGGATAGAGGATTCCTATTTGGTGACGAAAGACGGTTTGGAAAAACTTACCCTTTTCGAGCGGGATATTGCCTACATCCGATGAAAACCACCCAAAGCGCGTGTCGCGCCGGGATCCTTAAACAGCAACGATGACGATAAGAAAAGGTTTTGGCCTAAAATTATCTTTAAAAGGGGGAAATTTGCTTTGCAGGAATATAAGCTAAAATATGGGTGCAATCCGCACCAGAAACCAGCCAGGATCTACGCTGAAGATGCTAGGCTGCCCATGAAAGTATTAAATGGAAATCCGGGGTATATCAATTTGCTGGATGCTGTTAATTCCTGGCAATTGGTAAAGGATCTTAAGCGGGCGCTGGGGCTGCCCGCCGCCGCATCCTTTAAACATCTCAGCCCTGCAGGTGCAGCCATTGCCCGGCCCCTCAGCGATACTTTGAAAAAGGCTTACTTTGTCGAGGATATGGAACTTTCCCCCCTTGCTTCGGCCTATGCCCGGGCCAGGGGTGCCGACAGGATGTCTTCCTTTGGCGATTGGGCCGCCCTTAGCGATATCGTCGATGAACCTGCGGCGGCATTATTAAAAAAGGAGGTTTCCGATGGCGTAATTGCCCCGGGGTATACCGAAAAGGCCCTTAAAATTCTTAAAACGAAAAAAAAAGGCAGCTATAACATCATAGAAATAGACGAGGATTTTGAACCGGGCGATCTGGAGTTGCGCAGGATTTTCGGCATCAATTTTGAGCAGGCAAGAAATAAGGTGGTGCCCGATGAAAATCACCTTTTGCACATCGTCACGGAAAGCAAATCCATTCCCCAGGAAGCGCGGCAGGATCTCATTATCAGCCTGATCACCTTAAAATATACGCAATCAAATTCCGTCTGCTATGTTTATGGCGGACAAGTTATCGGAAACGGCGCTGGGCAGCAGTCCCGCATACACTGCACGCGCCTGGCCGGGGATAAGTCCGATACCTGGTATTTGAGGCAGCACCCGGCTGTGTTAAACTTAAAATTTTGTAGGGGCCTGGGCAGGCCGGCGCGGGATAATGCCATCGATCTATATTTGCGCGATGATATTACGGAAAATGAGGAAAAAGCCTGGCGTCAGCTGTTTGTCGAAGTGCCCCGCCGTCTGACCCGGGAAGAAAGAAATGAGTGGATCTCCGGCCTTCAGAATGTATCTCTTGGCTCTGATGGCTTTTTTCCCTTTCGGGATAATATTGACCGTGCTTATAAAAGCGGCGTCAGGTATGTCGTTCAGCCCGGGGGCTCCCTCAGGGATGAGGATATCATAGGGGCCTGCGATGAGTATGGTATCGCTATGATCTTTACAAATACCCGTCTTTTCCATCATTAATCATCGATAAAAGGAAAGGGATGCTTAAAGGCGTGCAGGTAAAACAAGCAAAACTAATTTATTTCAGCCCGACGGGCAATGTCGCCCGGACGCTAAGGAAAATCGCTGCGGGAACAGGACTTGAAGTAACCGAATATGATCTGACGCCCCCCGCTGCCAGATGGCAGAAATATGCCTTTACTGCCGAAGACCTGGTCTTCATTGGCATGCCCGTTTACTATGGCAGGATTCCCGCCATTGCTGCAGAATTCTTTAGGGGGATCAGGGCAGAAAACACTCCGGCAGTGTTTGTCGTTTCCTTTGGAAACAGGAATTACGATGATGCACTTGCTGAACTAAAACAGTGTTGCGAGGAGAATGGTTTTATCGGCGTTGCTGCCGCGGCCTTCGTTGGAGAACATGCCGCCTCTCCGGAAATTGCCCTAGGAAGGCCCGATGCCCCCGACGATGAAAAGGCTTTCCTTTTCGGCCGTGATATAAAGAGAAAAATTGAGGGCGCGGCAGATATCGATCAGGTGAAGGATTTGCAGGTAAAGGGGAGGTTTCCTGACGGACAGGGGACGAATCAGTCCGTTTATCCTTCCACCAATGATTTCTGCACAGGCTGTGGGCTTTGTGCCCGGGAATGTCCTGTGTCCGCCATCAATCCGGCAGACCCAAAGGAGGTGGATGGTCTCAGGTGCATAACTTGTTTTCGCTGTATTAGAAACTGCCCAAAGGGGGCAAAGTATATTGCAAACGACAAGTTTAATAAACTTGTCGCCAAACTGGTCCAGATCTGTGCTGATAGAAAAGAGCCGGAAATTTTTATTTAATTTGGCCACATTATTTTTATTTAGGGAGGGTTAGAGTTTAAAAATATTGTATAATACTGTTGGATTTTTACGCATCAGAGTTTCTAGAAAATAATGGGGATGGGAGGGGTTAAGTGAACTGGACGCTAGCTATAGGAATCGTAGGAGGCCTGGGACTTTTCCTATTTGGGATTCAGATGATGGCGTCAGGAATGCAAAAAGTAGCCGGAGATAATCTCAGGCGCATTTTAGGGATATTGACGGGCAAGCCGATTGTGGGCGTACTTACGGGCGCGGCAGTAACAGTAGTGGTACAGAGCAGCAGCACGACGACGGCCATGCTGGTGGGATTTGTCAACGCCGGCCTGATGACCTTGCCCCAGGCTTTCAGCGCCATAATGGGGGCAAATATTGGTACAACCGTCACTGCCCAAATGGTCTCCTTTAAACTGGATTTTTTGGCTCTTCCTGCTGTCGGTATCGGAGGATTGCTCAATTATTTCGGCAAGCGCAAATTGCACCGTTATCTAGGGCAGGTTATACTTGGTTTTGGGCTGCTATTTACCGGGATCATTACCATGTCCAATGCTGTATATGTTTTAAGGGAAAACCCATTTTTTCTGGACATGCTTGTAAAGTTTGGCCAGTATCCCCTTCTGGGTATCCTTATTTCTGCTCTTTTTACCGCTGTTATTCAGAGCAGCAGCGCGGTTACCGGAATTATTATTGCCCTTACTTTGCAGGAAGTAATTACAATTAACATTGCTATCCCGCTTATTTTAGGAACGAATATCGGCACCTGTATTACAGCTATCATTGCAGGATTTGGCACCTCGCTGTCGGCTAGAAGAACGGCGCTCTCCCACGTGCTTTTTAATGTTTTTGGCGTTCTGCTCTTTCTCCTTTTCTTAAAGCCTTTTACGGGCTTTATATTCAGCACGGGCGGCACGGTTGCCAGGCAGGCCGCCAATGCCCATACACTCTTTAATGTTTTTACCACACTATTGATCTTTCCTTTTTTTAAATACTTTGTGCAGCTGGTCACTCTGATCTATCCTGGTGATGGCACAGTTGTCGAGTTTGGCTCCAAGTATCTGGACAAACGGATGCTGAAGACGCCTGCAGCCGCCATACAGGGAGCACGCCAGGAACTGGTGCGCATGGCCAATGTGGCCCGGGATATAGTCAGGGAAGCGATAAGCATGCTCGAAAAGGGCAGCGTAAAAAGTTTGCCTCATATTCTCCAGCTGGAAGAGCTGCTCGATGGCCTGGAAAAGGAGATAACCCATTATTTGCAGAGCCTTTCCCAGCATTCGCTTACCTACCGGCAGACGATCGTCGTCTCCGGCATCATGAACGCGGCCAATGATATGGAGCGCATCGGGGATCACGCCGTGAATATCGCTTTTATTGCAGAAAACTCCATAGAAAATAAATTGGGCCTTTCTGAGGCGGCAAAGGGAGAGGTCCTGAAGATGTTTCACAAGGTTGACGAAATAACCGCCAGGGCCATCGATTCATTCTCCCGGGAAGATCGCTATCTGGCCAGGGAGGTCGTCAAAGAGGACGATATCGTCGATAATCTGGAGAAATCCCTGCGAAAGAGCCATATAGGCCGCATAAACCGCAATGAATGCGTTCCGGAAAGCGGTGTCATCTACCTGGATATTCTGAGCAATCTGGAAAGGATTGCCGACCATGCCACAAACCTGGCCGAAGTTGTTACGGAGGAATTTATGTAGAGATAGCTATGCCCGGTTTTGGTTTTTATGGCCCATTCTGCCTTTCGCAGGCCATAATGGTCTGTTTACATAAGACAGCAGCGGTGATGGAGCCTATCCCGCCCGGGACGGGGGTAATACCAGCGGCGATGGATTCGACAGAGGCAAAGTCAACATCCCCGCAATATTGCCCCGGATTTTCCGGATCATCGTTTATGCCTACATCGATGATGATCTGCCCCGGCCGGGCATATTCACTGCCGATCATGCGGGCCCGTCCCATAGCTGCCACTAAAATATCAGCTTCTCTGCATGCTGCGGCAAGATTTTCCGTTTTGGAATGGCAGATGGTTACCGTGGCATTCTCCCGGAGCAGGAGCATGGCAATGGGCTTCCCGGCTACCAGGGAGCGGCCCAGGACAGCGACTTTCTTTCCTTCCAGGGGGATGCCGTAAAATTTTAGCAGCTCCATGCAGGCCGTGGGCGTGCAGGGCGGGAAACCGCTGGGATCGTCCGCGAAAACCTTGCCGGCACTGCCCAGGTTCATGCCGTCCACATCCTTTTCCATGGGAATGAGGGAACGGATCTTTTTTTCGTCAAGGCTCCCGGGCAGGGGGGCAAAAACGAGCATGCCGTTTATTTCCCGATCGCTGCCTATTCTAATCAAGGCCTCTTCCAAATCCGATTGCGAAATATCTTCGGGGTAGGCAAATATACCCGTTTTTATATCCACTGAAGAAAAAGTTTTCCGGGCGCTTTTTTCATAATAAAGATCCTGCGGGCGGGCGCCTATCCTGATAATGCCCAGCTTAGGTTTTATTCCCCTTGTTTTTAGCATTTCAACCCTTTTGGCAAGATCCTTTTTTATAGAATCTGCAACCGCGTTCCCCTTTAATAGCTCCGCCACTTCTCTTTATCTCCTTTTCTTTAACTTGTCCATGACCACCTGGAAAGTTTCGTCGGCAACTTGACAGCCTTTTTCCAGCAGATCATCCATTTCCCGGGTGATTCTCAGCACGAACTCCTGATCCTTAATGGCATTGGTATTAATAATAATGTTTAATGAGCCGCTGATCAAGGCTGCCTTGAGTAAAGCTATGCCGCATCCCGCGTCGGAAACAGCCACAGGTGAGCCTATGCGGCCAATTCTTTCCAATATTTTAATCCCGGCAAAGGCACTCTGCATTATTTCCAGGGGAGGAAGACAGGCCGCCTTGGAGTATTCCTCCACTGTTTCCTCCTTGCGTTTTGCCCGTTCGGGAGTATCCGCCGGCAAACGATAGGCCTGGGAAAGGGGCTTAAAAGCCTCGGCATCCTTATCGATAAGGGCCTTTAAATTTTCCATTATCTTATAGCCCTCTTCCAGCAGTTCCTCTACTTCGCCCTGGATTTCGGCATACTTTTTTTTGCCGAGGGTCAGGTTGCCGGCCATGTTGGAGAGGGCCATTCCCACAGCGCCAACCAGGGCAGCGGCCCCCCCGCCGCCGGGAACGGGGGATTTGGAGGCCAGTGCTTCGAGGAACTCATTTATTGTTTTTTCATTCATGGACACGGTTCCATCCCCTTTCTAGGTAAAAAGAGTAGTATAAACTTAAAAAATTCTACATTAAATGGAGATTTACCTTCAGGGTATAGAAATTTATCACAGGTAAATGAGTACCATTCCCAGCAGGCCTGTCGCCAGGGTGTAAATGAGCGCTGGCAGCAGGTTGTAGCGTATGATCTTACCCTCCTGCCCGGTGATCCCCGCGACGGTACAGGCGGCGACGACGTTGTGAACGGCAATCATGTTGCCGATGGCCCCCCCGACAGCCTGCAGGGCTAGAATTATGACCGGGGAAAAACCCAGCTTTTCGGCAATCCCGTACTGGAAACCGCCAAAGAGCAGATTGGAGACCGTATTTGAACCCGAGATAAAGGCTCCCAGGACTCCGGTAAAGGGGGAAAGCAGGGGCCAAAGGCTTCCGGCAGCCTGCGCCGTAAAGCCGGACATGGTCAGCAGCATGCTCTCCAGGCCGGCCCGGTTTACTCCGGACTGAACCATGACGCGCACGAATGCCACGGCAAAGACCAGCGCAATGGCGGCAGGGATCAACTGTCCGAAGGTGGTTTTCCAGGCGGCAATGGTTTCACCGGCTTTCATCCTATGCAGGAAAATTGTGAGCACAGCGATGAGCAAAAAGGGAATTATCCCGGGCAAAAAAAGGGGTTCCAGGGTATAATTGATCCCCTGCTGGCCGAGGATGTTTTCCCAGGAGATGGACCAGGCCTGCAGCACCCCCCTTACCCCAAAGGTCGGGATGCGGGTGACAACAAGGATGAGGGCGATGAGCAGGTATGGAGCCCAGGCCAGGGGAAGGCTGAGTCCCGGTTTTTTCCCCGGGGCAATGCTTTCCGTTTCACTTTTATCCTCCCGTTTCGTGCCCTGATCTGCCGTTTTTCCCTGCTCAGGGGGAAAATCCCAGATGGTGCGGGGTGTAAGGAAGCTTGCTTTTGCCGCCCAGAGCATGATGGCCATTCCTATCAGGGCGCCGATGAGGGAGGGAAGCTCCGGGCCGAAGAAAAAAGCGATGAGAAAACAAGGGACAGTAAAGGCCAGGCCGCCGAGCAGGGCGAAGGGCGCTGCCTCCAGCCCTTCCTTGAAAGAGCCCTTTTTGCCAAAAAAGCGCGTCATGACCATGAGGGCCAGGAGTGGTAAAAAGGTGCCAATCAGTAAATGGAATACGGCTGACCAGGCCCCAACCTGGAAAAGAAACAGTCCGATATTGACGGTTCCGGGCAGTATCCCCTCCACAGCATTTTTTATGCCGACGATGATGGGGGTTCCCACGGCTCCATAGGTAACAGAAGTGCTGTCAAAGATCAGAGCAATCATTACGGCTGCCGGCGGAGGAAAACCCAGCCCGACCAAAAGGGGGGCGGCGAGAGCTGCCGGGGTTCCAAAGCCGGCCGCACCCTCTACGAAGGAGGTGAAGAGCCAGCCGACGATAACGGCCTGCACGCGGCGATCCGGACTGATGCCATAAAAACCCCTGTTAATTACCTCCATGGCCCCGCTTTTTTGCAGGGTATTGAGCAGAAGAATGGCCCCAAAAACGATGACCAATATATTCAATGCTCCGATGGCGCCCTCGATGCTGGCAGCCAGGAGGCGCATCGCTTCCATTTTCCAGAAGAAGAGGGCAATGAAAGCAGTAAAAGCCCAGGTTATGGGCATGGCCCTAGTGGCAGGCCACGTCAGCCCGGCCATAAGAATAATAATCAGTATGATTGGCAACGCGGCTATGAGGGCTGGATATGCGGACATGTGCTTCTACCTCCGGAGGCCGTTTTTTGAATTCTTGCGTGCTGCATATGATTTATTCCAGGCTTATTTATTCTAGTCTTACCAACTGCGTTGTATTCTTTAGGCCAATTTGGGCCAAAGTGATCCTTTTATCCCCGCTCTGCAAATGATATAATATATTAAGTTTTGTAAAAAGGGAATTGCAGGTCCTTCTGGAAAGGGGGCGGGGGAATGCCTTTCGATCGCTATAAGCTTTTATTCCGGGAACTGCCCGAGGCAGCAATCCTCACGGATATGGGGTGCAGAATAAAGGCCTGTAATATTCTGGCGGAAGAAATTATTGGCCATAGCGAGGAAAACATCAGGGGTAAAAGAATACAGGAATTTTTGCCCAGCCCGCCGCTGATGAGTTTGCTGGATGAGGCGGTTACTTTTTTAAGGACGCCCAGCCTCAATCACGAAAATTCTCTTATCGAGTTAAATGTCACGGGCAAAAAAAAATATTATAAAGTTTCCATGAATCTTTTCGAGGCCCAGCCCTTACGTGAGAAGGCCCTTCTCTTTACCCTGACCGATATCACCGTTTCGAAGGAGATAGAACAGCATAAAACCGACTTTTTTGCTACTGCCTCCCATGAGTTTCGCACCCCCCTTACTTCCATCTTTATGGGTGTGGGGATGATTAGGACGGGTCAACTGGGTCAAATATCACCCAAGGGGAAAGAGATCCTGGAAGCCATCGAAAGCGACTGTACGCGTCTGCTTCGCCTGGCCAACAACCTCCTCGATCTCTCCCGCATGGAAACCGGATCGATCAGCATGGAACTGGAGGAGGTCAGTGCTTTCGATATTATAGATGCCGCTCTGGCTACCCTCAAGCTTCAGGCGGAACATAAAAATATTTCTCTGTATACAAAGGTACCGGGAGATCCGCCCATGGTCAGGGCCGATATCAACAAGATTATTTGGGTGGTGACCAATCTTGTGGGAAATGCCCTGCGCTATACGGGGGAGAAGGGTTCCATTATCGTCAAGGCACTTCGCAAAGGGACAAAAGTTATCTTTTCGGTGAAGGATTCGGGAAAGGGTATTCCCGCTGTTTATCACGATAAAATATTTCAGAAATTTGTGCGCGTCAACGGCGGAACCGGCGGGGCTGGGCTGGGCCTGGCCATTTGCAAGGAGATTGTGGAGGCCCACGGCGGAGAGATCTGGATGAAAAGTGAACCGGGAAAGGGTTCCACTTTTAGTTTTTCTATCCCGGTTGGCAGGAGTTGAGAATACACTAAAAGGGAGGTATATTATGGGTGCTATTCAAAAAATACTGCTGGTGGAAGATGAAAAAAACATTATTTTAGGTGTAAAAACCTGCCTGGAAGTAGCAAATTATGATGTTCTGGTGGTTGAAGACGGGGAAAAAGCTATGGAAACCGTCATCAGCGAAAAACCGGATTTGATATTGCTCGATCTCATGCTGCCCAAACTGGATGGTTTTGCCGTTTGTCGGGAGCTCAAAACAAAAGAGGGGACAAAAAACATTCCCATCGTGGTTCTGACGGCAAAAGTTGAGGAGGAGAGCAGAAAGCGTGCCATGGAGGCCGGGGCCGATTCCTATATGACCAAGCCGTTTCGCCCCGAGGAGCTGTGGCAGGAGATTAAAAAATTTATCAAATAGGTAAAATGGTAATAAAGTGGTAAATAAATTGGGCCGGCTTTGCTGAAAACCGGCCCCTGGCAATATTAATTCTGATTTACAATCCTACTCTTCCCCGCAGAGGCGGAGCAGCTTTTCCCACTCCCGATCCACATTTTCCTGTATGGCCTCGATTACCTCCGGGTTCTTTTTGAAGAGGTGCCCAAAACGGCCCTGGGGTTTGAGATATTCCTCGATAGGCTTTTTATCCCGCACCTTGGTGGTCAGTTTCCACTGCCCGTTTTCCACTTCGTAAAGGGGCCACATGCAGGTTTGTACGGCTAGTTTGGCTATCTCTATTGTTTTTTCCATGGGGAAGCGCCAGCCGCGATGGCAGGGTGAGAGCACGTTAAGAAAAACGGGCCCATCCGTGGCAAAGGCTTTTTGCGCTTTGCGAACCAGATCCTTCCAGTGGCTGATGGAACACTGGGCTACATAAGGGATATTGTGTGCCGCGGCGATGGCCGTCAGGTTTTTTTGATTCTCCTTTTTCCCATAGCTGTTGTTTCCATGGGGGCTTGTCGTGGTCCAGGTCCCCTTGATCGTTGCTCCCGATCTTTGAATGCCGGTGTTCATATAAGCCTCGTTGTTATAGCAGACGTAGATGAGGCGATGGCCCCTTTCCAAAGCGCCCGAAAGGGATTGAAAGCCGATATCATAGGTTCCCCCGTCCCCCCCGAAGGCGATGAAACGATAATCATCCGAGATTTTGCCCTGTTCCTTGGCAGAACAATAGGCGGTTTCCACCCCGCTCAGGGTTGCCGCGGCATTTTCGAAGGCACAGTGGATATAGGAGCAGTTCCAGGAGGTATAGGGATAGATTGTCGTCGATACCTCCAGGCAACCTGTCGGACAGGCTACCACGAGTTTTACATCATCTGGCATGCCCATTAAAATCTGCCTGACGGCAATGGGTGCTCCGCAGCCTGCGCAGAGCCTGTGACCGCCGGATAGTATCTGTGGTTTTTTGACAAGATTTTTCAAGTTTGTTGACATGCTTTCACCTCCTACTCTCTTAGTCCAAGATAATTGACACTTGGCCGAAGGATCATGTTCTCTTTCATTTCTGTCAGCCGGCCAAGAGATTTTCTTATTAACTCGATGGAAAGATCGCGGCCTCCGAGGCCATAGACATAATTGATTACCTGCGGTTTATTTGCCAGCTCATATAAGGAGGAACGCAGCTCGATAAAGATGGGCCCGCCAATATTGCCGGCAAAAGTATCGGAGCGATCAAAAACGGCCACGGCCTTCAGGCCGGAAAGAAGGTCTGCCAGCTGTGCTGCCGGGAAAGGCCTGAAAGAACGCAGCTTGATCAGGCCCACGGGAATCCCTCTGGAGCGCATTTCCTCCACCTCGGTGCGAATTGTCCCGGCGGCCGAACCCGTGGCAACAACGGCGTATTCAGCATTTTCCATGCCAACCGTTTCGAAAAGGCCGTAGGGGCGCCCGGTGAGGGTTTCAAACTCCTTGCCAACCTCCTGAATAACGTTAATAGCCTTAACCATTCCTTCTTCCTGCTGGCGTTTAAATTCGAAGAAATAGCCGTATAAGGAATCGAAGGTGCCAACGCTGGTGGGGCTTGCGGCATCGAGCACTGAAAAAGCCGGTTTTCTTGTCCCCAGGAAATTTTTTACGCTGGCATCATCCTGCAGATCGAGCCTGTCTATTGAATGGGAGATAATAAAGCCATCGAAAAGGACCATTACCGGCAGCTTTACATCGGGATGTTCGGCAATGCGCACGGCCTGAAGAGTGTTAT
>CAZAQM010000001.1:0-58004 GCA_964487385.1 uncultured Dethiobacter sp. | reverse complement strand
CAATAGCTGCCGATAAGATTATTTTTGTGACCTTTTCCCTTCTATGGGAGGGTTTTAAAAAAACAACAACAGGCTCGGCAATCGCTTTCACTATTGCCGGAGCCTGTTGTTGTTATTTTACGGTATCCCTGAGCGTGGCAATCGATTAATCAGGCATTAAACGGGACATCGTTTCTTCGTAAACCTGCAGGTCCCTTGGGCCAAAAAGAACAAAGAGAACGGTTTTAAGATGCTCCGGCTTGAAAGCAACAATTACCTCCATAACAGTTTTCACGGCAACTTCTGCAGCCTCGGCAAGGGGATAACCAAATATGCCCGTGGAAATTGCCGGAAAAGCAATGGAATCAATTTTTCTCTGTTCGACAAGCTTTAAGGCGTTACGGTAACAATTCCCCAGCAGCACCGCCTCGGGCCTGTCAACACCATACACGGGCCCTAAACAATGAATGACATAGCGATTGGGCAGCTTGTGCCCCCCAGTAATAACGGCCTCACCGGTCTTGATGGGAGCCAGCGGGCGGCACTCCTGCTCCAGGCCGGGACCTGCGGCGCGATGGATAGCCCCGGCAACCCCGCCTCCTGTCCTGAGCCGGGCATTTGCTGCGTTGACGATCGCTGTAATATCGTGCTGGGCAGAAATATTACCCTGCTGACACTCAATTGTAATTCCTTTAAATATTTTTTTCACGTCTTTTCCTCCCCTGGTATGCTGTACGATAACAGCCGATATGAATGTAACCTACAATTTGGACAGCGCCCACCTAAATCTTAGTAAAATGCAGGATTATGGAAAAAGCCAGCGAAATATCTTTAGGATAGGAAATAATTTCACTTCTTTAGTAAGGAGCTGCCTATAGTAGTATGGCTAAAAGAGCAAATACCATTAAACTGTATCCCTTTTTGTTTTTGATAACAGGCATTCTTTTTCTTTTATTTTCAGCAGGTTGTGACCTTTTTGAGGTTTCCTTCAGCGATCCACAACTGGAAAGCTGCCTCCGCGAAGAAATTAACATATTTGATAGAAAACTAATTAGAAAAGATCTCTCTTCAATAATTTCCCTGGATCTGAGCGGAAAAAACATTGTTAACATTTCAGGCCTGGAAGAAGCAGGATCCTTGGAAAGCCTTATCCTAAGGGACAACAACCTTAGCGATATCTCACCCCTGGCTAAATTAAAAAACCTTTGGGAGCTTGACTTGCGGGATAATGAAATTACCAATATTTCTTCCCTGGCTAAATTAAAAAAACTGGAAAACCTTTACCTTTCGGGCAACAAGATCAGCAATCTTTCGCCTTTAAAAAAACTACCCAACCTACTCGTCCTCGATCTACAGGATAATATGATCAGGGATATTTCTGATCTGGCCGGGCTGACGGGCCTTTTGAATCTGGATTTAAGCCATAACAGAATCTATGATATCGGAATACTGGCAAATTTAGAACATCTCGACGAATTGAATCTGGGAAACAACGATATCAGGGAGATCGCCCCCTTGGTAAATAACCCCAGGGTATGGAAACTAGATCTGAGTCAAAATTATATTATCGATATTTCTCCGCTCCAATCCTTGTCCAATATGCATATACTGGATCTTTCAAGCAACAGAATCCACGATATTTCCCCCCTGGCCGAAATGACAAACCTGAGGGAACTGCGCCTTACTGGAAATGAAATCAGGAATATTTCCCCACTTTCGGGGATGCATCTCCTGGAGCACCTCAGCCTTTCCTTGAAGGAAACGATCGATCTGGCGCCGCTGGAAGATATCCAACATCTGAAAGTCTATAATGATCGGGGCTTTTTAATAAAGTAGTTACTTTTTAGGTGGGGGTTGTCCAAAATTGACCCGTTGAAAATCAGTTTTTATTTTTTCCAGCAGGTCCTCTATTTTCTCCCCACACCCGGGACACCTCTCCATTTGGCGTCCCACAATTTCACCGCACTTGCATTTAAAAACATACTTGGGTAAATTCATTTTACTATTTTTTTCTACCCTGAAAAAGGGTTTTGCTTTTTCCGCCAACTTTGGCAGCTGTTTTACCTGACGGTTACTGTCGAAAACTAGCCGGATTTCCTCGGGTTCCGTCTCTACAAGATAGGTATAAATCGTCGTCGTGGAAATATCCGCATGCCCCAATGCCTTCTGCACAGAGCGAATGTTTTTTGTTTCCCGGTACAGATCGACTGCAAAGGTATGACGAAGGGAATGAGGAAAAATATTTTTTTTAATACCTGCTTTCCGGGAAAGCCTTTTTACCATTTCCCTAATATAGCGACCATCCAGTTGTCCACCCTTTAAGGTGCTAAACAGGTACTCGCCCCGGGGGGAGATGACATTCCATTTCCTGAGGTATTCAAGAGTCTCACCGCCTATCCAGGCACTGCGGTTTTTCCCCCGATCCTCTTTTTTGATCACAATCTGCCCCTCTTCAAAATCGATATCCTCCAACTTAAGGTTTAACAGTTCCGATAGGGTTATCCCCGTATCAAGCATTAACCTTAGTATGCACAGATTGCGCAGCCCGGTGGGCGCTTTGGGATTAGGCTGGCCAAGAAGAGCATCCCTTTCCTCCCCGGTAAGGATATCCGGCAGCTTCCTTGTTTTTCCCCCTTCCATACCTAATTCTTTCCCCCTTTCCTTTACCAAAGATCAAGTTAATACCTTTTTTAACTTTTTCTCTCTTTTCCGGTTTATTCCTTCTTTTTAAATAAAATACTTAAAAATTTGGGAAAAGGTATGGCAGAAGGAGGGGCAAAAAATTATGGGGTTGGATTCTCGTGGGGAAATACTCTAAATATTGTTATTTAGGTATTCCAGCTTTGGTGGATAGATCGTTTTAAAGGAATTATTTTCTAAGGGGCGATAGGAATAGCTTCTGTTAAAAAATCCCTCGCCTGTACTTTTATCAATGAAAGACAAGTTCACCTCATCGATAAAGGAAGTCTTCTGGTTAACAGCAACCACACAGTCCAAACTTAGCTTGCTGCCAAAATCTTTTGCCACGGTTGGATACCATTTATCGAGAAGTTCAGGGGGAATGCGCAGTAAAATCAGGGATTTTGTTCTATGGGGGTTCCCCTGAAATTTTGCCTTGGAAAAAAGAGGATTGCAAATCTTAAGGAGTGCAAAAGGCGGATTTATAAACCCGTTAAGGGATTTTAGATTTAGCAGCGAGGCTTCTTTCCATTGGCCGTCCTTTTCATCTTTAATTAGTAGGTCTTTATCCTTGGGGCAATAAAGCTCCAAATTAAAATCCGCAATTTTACCATAAAAGTCTCTATTGCCCGCGATATATCCTTCGAGCAGAATCTGATAGCCCGTTCCCTTTTCACATATGATCACTTCTAGATCCTGATCACTTCCTTCCATATAAGACAATGCCTTTTCTAGAATTTTCCCGGGGAGATATCTCACATAAAATACAAAGTAACAAGCAAAACAAAAGATAATAAAAAGGAGAACCGAAAGAAAAACTATTTCTGTTTTCCTCTTCGGCTCTTTTTTTAAAAAATTGGCATACATTTATAAAAATCCTCCTTCCACCGCTTTAAAACATTTCTATGCCGGGAAGAAGAATTTATACCGATATATATATATTTCCAGTTGCTAATTATTGCTTATCTTTTTATTTCCTTATCGGTCAATGAAGTGCTTTCTCACAAAGCAGTTTAATATCGTCTTTCGCTACATCGGGGCATAAAAGGCTGGATTCCAGATATCTTTCCATCTTTTCCGGCAGTTCCACCGGCAACATCCTTTCCAGGGCTTAAAGTCTCCACTGTATGGCTTTGAGCCTATCCAGCAGTTTAAAATTCGTCAGATCGAAGTGTATGGGCGTAATGGAGATAAAAGATTTGTGGATCGCTGCCACATCCGTATCCTCGTCATCCTCAAAAGTATCCACCACTTCGCCGGCCAGCCAGAAATAATTTTTCCCCCGGGGATCTGTCCTTTCCTGAAAAGCATTGCGGTACTGCCGCGTCCCCTGCCTAGTGACAGCTATTCCGGCTATCTCGCTGCTTTTCGTTCCGGGAATGTTTATATTTAAAAGCGTACTTTTCGGCAAATCATTTTCTTCGATAACTCCGACAAGGTTAAGAGTAAAATCGGCTGCAAAATGAAAATCGGCGCTTTCTTGTTCGGTTAAGGAAACAGCCAAGGCCGGAACTCCCAAAATAATTGCCTCTATGGCTGCTGAAACCGTGCCGGAATAAAGGATATCGCTGCCAAGATTTGAACCGTTATTGATTCCGGAGATGACCAGATCGGGTTTTCGGGGCAGTAAATATTCGATGGCAAGTTTTACACAATCGGCAGGAGTGCCATTAACAGACCATCCCTTCAAATCAGGATTATGATAAAATTTCGCTGCCTCGGTGCGCAGGGGGCGATGCATGGTGATGGAATGACCCGTGGCGCTCTGTTCATGTTCAGGGGCAACGATATAAAGATCAATGGCCTCGTCGCCAAGAAGCTTTTCCCCCAGGATCTGAATCCCTTCCGCATAAATTCCATCATCGTTGGTGAGCAATATGAGCATATTTAATCAACCATCCTCTCTACTATTAACCCACCAGCCGCGCGGAAATTTTTTCAGTTTCAAAAAGGATTCTTTCTTCATCGACAGTTTTTAAATCCCCTTTTTCCATGAGAATATTTCCATCGATCATGGTTAGTTCTACATCGCTGGAAAGAGCGGAATAGGCCAGATGCGCCGTAATGCTGTGCAGGGGATGGAGATGGGGCGAGCCTAGTTTAACCATGATTAAATCAGCCCTGGAACCTTCTTTAAGCGTTCCAGTCCCTTCCTCAAGGAATAATGCCCCTGCCCCATTTACTGTTGCCAGCGCCAAAGCCTCTTCAGCAGGAACCAAAGTCGGATCTTCCCCAAAACCTTTTTGTAAAAGCGCCGCCAGCCGCATTTCCTCCAGCATATCCAAATTATTATTGCTGGCAGCTCCATCCGTCCCCAGGGAAACCAAAACCCCTCTTTGCAGCAGATCGGCAAGGGGCGCTACTCCGGACCCTAGTTTTAGGTTGCTTCCCGGATTATGAGCCACGGCTGTTTTGTTTTCTGCCATCATGTGCATCTCTCCCCGTGTCAGGTAAACACAGTGCGCCGCCAGGACCTTTTGTTCCAGCAAGCCAATCTGTTCCATTAGCTCCACAGGCCTTTTACCGTGCATTCTCAGCGTTTCTTCAACTTCATTTCTTGTTTCGGCAAGGTGGATATGTATGGGAACCTGCAGCAATTCAGCTGCCCCAGCCACCTTGCGGAGATACTCCGGAGGGCAGGTATAGGGCGCATGGGGCCCAAGCATGACAGTAATTCTCCCCTCCCCTTTTCCATGCCAATCGCGGACCAGTTTTTTCCCCTCTTCCAGGGAAGCCATCCCCTTTGCAGCATCGAGTCCCACAAGTCCCTGGGACAGAGAGGCCCTCATACCACTTTCCAGGCACGCTTTAGCCGCTTCCTCCATATAAAAATACATATCGGCAAAACAGGTTGTGCCCCCCCTGATCATTTCGCAGATGGCCAGCAGCGTTCCCCAATAGATATCCCCTTCATTAAGTTTTGCTTCCACGGGCCAAATTCTTTTTTCCAGCCATTCCTGGAGGGGCATATCGTCGGCATAGCCGCGGAAGAGGGACATCGCCGCATGGGTATGCGTATTGATAAAACCCGGCATGATTAGCTTGTCTTTTCCCTCGATCACCCTGGTAAAATCCTTTTCCCCTTCCTGGCGGGCCGGACCGGAATAGGTAATAATGCCTCCTTCGATCACTACCTCGCCCTGGGGAACTATTTTCAGCTTTTCGTCCCACTTTAAAAGATAATCTGCCTGCACCAGTATTTTTTGCGGTAAAATCCTTACCCCCCCATTTCCTCTCCCCGATTATTTGCTGTCATCCAATCCTTTATTTTTGCCCGGTTGGGCGCATGAAGAACTCCGAATTCTGTAATAAAAGCTGAAACAAGGGATGCCGGGGTAATATCAAAGGCAGGATTACCGGCGGAAGCCCCCGGGACCGTCAGCAGAGCATTATGAAAGTGGGTAACTTCACCGGGATCCCTTTCCTCTACGACGATATCGCTGCCCGATCCAAGTGAAAGATCGAAGGTTGAAAAGGGTGCGGCCACATAAAAAGGGATAGCGTTTTCTTTGGCCAGCACTGCCAGCGGGTAGGTACCGATCTTGTTGGCAGTGTCGCCATTGGCGGCAACTCGATCTGCGCCCACCACAACGCAGTGGATGCGCTTTTTGCTCATATAGTAACCGGCGGCGCTATCGACGATGAGCGTTACCGGAATCCCCTCTTTTTGCAGCTCCCAGACAGTGAGGCGCGAACCCTGTAGAAATGGCCTCGTTTCATCAGCAAAAACGCCTATATCTTTGCCCTGGGCAAAGGCACTCCTGATAACCCCCAGGGCAGTGCCGTAACCGGCAGTTGCCAGTGCGCCGGCATTGCAATGCGTGAGAATGGTGCTGCCCTGCTGAATCAGCTCCGCCCCCCACCTGCCGATTCGTTTGTTGATCTCAATATCTTCCTGGTACATTTTATTTGCTGCAAATTCCAGCTCTTCGAGGACCGTCTCCGGCTTTTTTCCGGTAAGAGCCCCGGCCCTTTTTAAAATTCTTTCCACTGCCCAGCTTAGATTGACGGCCGTAGGGCGTGTTTCCTTGAGCTGAACGGCCGCCTCCCGTAGCTTCTCCAGGAAACCGGGCTGCAGCTCACCGCCTGCCTGCTGATCGGCCACGCCGGCCAGCAGGCTACGGGCCGCCAGAACCATGCCATAAGCTGCTGAAATGCCAATGGCCGGAGCGCCCCTGACGACCATATTTTTTATACATTGCGCAACATCACCAACATTCCTGCAGGGGATATATACTTCCCTGGCCGGCAACAACCGCTGATCGAGCAGATGAAGGGCGTTGCTGCTCCAGATAATGGGGCGGACTTCCTGCATCTTTAGCCACCGCCCTGCTGCCCAAGGTTATACTCTTCTTTTACACCGCAAAGGCATTCCCTTTCCGGGGGCAGTGCCAGCAGCGTTTCCATAAAAATTGCCCTGATCAGGCCGACTTTTTCGCCCATCATCTCCACTACTTCCTGGTGGGTCAGCGGATGGGGGGAAATCCCGGCTGCATAATTGGTAATCAAAGATAAGTTTGCATAACAAAGGCCGGCTTCCCGGGCCAGGATTGCCTCGGGGGCATTGGTCATCCCCACCACATCCCCCCCTAAAAGAGAAAAAGCCCTGATTTCTGCCGGGGTTTCATAACGGGGCCCATCTGTAGTAATATATGTGCCGCCATCAATAAAGGTTATTTCTTTTTTCTCCATGACAGCCGCCAGACACTTTCTCAACTGCGGACAGTAGGGCTCCGTAAAGTCGGTGTGGACCACCCGGTCGTCTTCACCATCATAAAAAGTGGGAATCAGCCCCCTGGTGAAATCGATAAATTGATCAATAATAACCAGCTTGCCGGCGGTCAGTTCCTCCCTCAGGGAACCGACAGCCGTTGCAGCGAGGATCCTGGTTACCCCCAGCTCCTTTAAAGCGGCTATATTAGCCCGGTGATTAATGCGGTGCGGGGGGATCTGGTGCTCCCTGCCATGCCGCGTTAAAAAGGCCATGGGAACCTCCCCGTACCGACCGGTTAATAAATAAACGCTGCCATACCTTGTTTTAACATGGAGATCTTTTTTATCCTCCAGCAACTGTGGATCATAAAAACCCGTTCCCCCAATGATTGCTCTTTCAATTTTCATCATGCCATCCCGGCAAAACCCGGCGCTTCCCTCCCCGTTCCTAGTTAATTTCCCAGCTTTCCAGGTATTCCTTTTGTGCAGCATCGAGATCATCTATCCTCAGTCCCAGGCCCTTCAGCTTCAGCCAGGCTACTTCTCTGTCCAGACCGGGGGGCAGGGAATATACTTTATGCTCCAACTTTCCCTGGTTTTCCAAAAGATATCTGAGGGCCAGCACCTGCAGCCCAAAGGACATATCCATAATTTCCGCCGGATGCCCATCGGCGGCAGCAAGATTGACCAGCCGCCCTTCCCCCAGCAGATAAATTCTCCGGCCATCGGGGAAAAGATAGGCGTCGATGTTTTTTCTCACCCTTCTCGGAGGGCCTGCCAGATCCCGGAGAGCATCCTTATCAATTGGCCGGCATTGGCAAGGATGGCTTGGTCTTTCATCATTTGCAAATGCTCACCTGCAATGGCCTGACTACAGCCCGTTACCGTCACAAAAATATCCCCCCGGGCGGCAACCTCCCGCAAAGGAGCTACCTGAAAACCATCCATATGCGCCTCCAGGGCCTTAATGGGATCCACCTCGCAGACAAAAACGCGCCCCCCCAGCCCTTTGGCCCTCATGGCAACCCCTTTTCCGCACCAACCGTACCCCAGGACGACGACATTTTTGCCGGCAACGATCAAGTTGGTGGAACGCATAATGCCGTCCCAGACGGATTGGCCCGTACCATAGCGGTTGTCGAAAAGAAACTTGCACCGGGCATCATTGACCGCCATCATGGGAAAACCAAGGGCGCCCTGCTTTTCCATGGACCTGAGGCGGAGCAAGCCTGTTGTCGTCTCCTCGGCGCCCCCCAAAACAAAGGGCAGATAATTGTTAAACTTCCTATGCAGGAGGGAAACCAGGTCCCCGCCGTCATCAATAATGAGCTGCGGTTCGGTACAGGCAGTTTGGTAAAGGTGCTTAGCATATTCCTGCTGCGAGGAATTATGCCAGGCATACACCTCCACCCCCTCCCCATCGAGGGCGGCAGCAATATCATCCTGTGTCGATAAGGGGTTGCTACCCGTAATAACCACCCTGGCCCCCGCCTCTTTCAATACCAGGGCCAGGTAGGCGGTTTTAGCTTCCAGGTGCAGGCAAATAGCGATGTTTTGCCCGTTAAAAACCTTTGCTCCGCTGAACATCTTTTCAAGTTCCCGAAGAACCGGCATATGTTCCTTTACCCATTGTATCTTTAAAAGCCCTTCGGGAGCGAGGCTTTTATCCCTCAACATGGACAAAACAATATCGACCTCCCATCATTTGGAACCCGGTATAACGGGTATTGTTACCATTTCTGGTTAATTCGTGATTCTTTAAGGCAAATCCTGCCCCTCCACCCGCTTAAAAAAGAAAGGCCCTCTAAATAAAGGCCTTTCCCCGGCATATTTATTTTAATCCCTACCTAATTATACAACTCCAGTTCATGCCATTATTGTTGTCCCAATGATCGGCGCTGTCTTTAAAACAAAAATTAACCATTTTCCGGCCTTCGGCCTCAATTTTACAACTAAAACTACCCCCCTGCCTCGACATTCCCAGGGTGGAAGTATTCTGCCAGTTGTCATAACCATAATGGAGCCAAACAGAATCCGCCCCATTTTGGGCCAAAAGCCCCTTATATTTAATAGACAACTCCTCCCCTCTTCTGGGAGTTTCCGGGTAAAGTTCAACGATCTCCTGGTGCATAAAAAGATCACCCCCAATATTTGTCCAGCCTCATCAAGCATGGCTGGTTACTAGATAGTATAGCTCCAGTCCGGCAAAAAATATTTGCGGTAATTATTCCCTCTTTAGCAACTTCCACATAGGATAAAAGAAAAGCGATAAGCTTGAAAAACAATTTCAAACTTACCGCTGATATGGTGCGAGAGAAGGGATTTGAACCCCCACGAGATTGCTCCCACCAGGTCCTGAACCTGGCGCGTCTGCCATTCCGCCACTCTCGCAAAAAGATGGTGAGCCATCCAGGATTCGAACCTGGGACACCCTGATTAAAAGTCAGGTGCTCTGCCGTCTGAGCTAATGGCCCAAAAATTTAGGAGCAAAGCTCCTAATTAAGGTGGTGGAGAGGACTGGATTTGAACCAGTGAAGGCGAAGCCAACAGATTTACAGTCTGCCCCCTTTAGCCGGACTTGGGTACCTCTCCATGTTTTGTGGTTTGTTTGGAGCCGACGGTGGGACTTGAACCCGCAGCCTGCTGATTACAAGTCAGCCGCTCTAGCCATTTGAGCTACGTCGGCATCTTTAAAGCACAGTAGTTAGTATACCCTATTTTTAATGTACCGTCAACACTTGAGCAGTGAAAAAATTTCCGAGGCCACTGGCGTATAAATAAAAAAACAATGCATATAACAGAAAATGAAATAGCTGTGGCAAGGAGGTAAATTGATGTTTTTTCCAAACAACAATATTGAATCGATCTTTGATACCTTGCACGAAATAGAAGTGAACCTGCAGAAAGAGCCTACCGATCATGAAAAGGAAACCCTAATCAATAGTTTACTAAACCTGCGCATTCTGATGGATCAATACGTAAAACACTGGTTAACCTTTGAGGAAAAAGTAAATAAGCTGCAGAAAAAGTTCAACTTTACCCTGCCGGATGTCCTGCCCGAAGGCTTTTTACAGGGCATAGAGCTGGAACCGGATGGAAAACCGGCAGATCCGCTTCTGGAAGAAAAGATCTCCCTTAAAAAACATTCGTTTTTAAAATTGGAAAGCGAACAGGGTATTAATTCATTCCGTAAAGGATTGGGTTTTTGGGATCTGGCCATGCTCGAAGAAGCCATTAAGGAATTTGAAAAAGTTATCGAACTCGAACCAAATTTTATTTTTGGGCATTTTTGTTTAGGGCTGGCCTATAGTCAGAAGGGGTTAAATGACAGGGCCATAAGCAAACTGCGGCTCGTTAAGGCCTTGAGCAGGGATTCGCAACTTAATGCCTATGTCTATAACTCGATGGGAAACATTTATGCCAGTGAAAAAAAATATGATGAGGCGCTGAGCAAGTTTACCAGAGCAGTTGAGGAGGACCCTAATTTTTCCAACGGCTATTTTAATGCAGGGGCAATTTGCTTTAATCAACGCCGTTATGGCGAGGCCATAGAATATTTCGAAAAAGCCAAAGAAGCCCTTCCTTCTGATTGGGAGGTAAACTACTGCCTGGGAAAAGCCTACACACTGGCAGGAAATCCGCGGGAAGCTTTGCAAAGCCTAAAAAAAGCCTTTTCCTTAAACCCAACGGAATCAAAGATAGTGTTCGAACTGGGGGTTTTGTACGATCTATTGGGAGATAAAAGAAATGCTTCTTTTTGCTACAGCCGTTTGATCAATCAGTACAACTGATGCCTTTTTTCAGGATCCCTTTTTCGATGGCATACTTGACGATGTCGGACCTATAGCGGGCATTGAGTTTTTCCTTAATGCTTGCTTTATGGCTTTCGATAGTTTTGACGCTCAGCAGCAGTTTGGCTGCAATCTGTTTATTTGTATAACCAAGGGCTACAAATTTTAAAATCTCCTTTTCCCTCTTGCTGAGAAGATCATCATCTTTCTGGGTGCCCTGCTCTTTATCGCCATAAACATTTTTCAGCACTGTCTTTGTCAGGGAAGGATCGAGGAAAATTTGGTCACGGTTTACAGCTCTTATGGCCGTTACCAATTCCAGATCGGCGGCCCTTTTTAAAAGATAACCATCCCCGCCCTTTTGTAGAACCTTATGCACATAGCTCTCGTCATCATGCATCGTCAATACCAGTACCTTCAGCGAAGGATCGATTTTTTTAAGCAGGGGGAGCAGTTCCAGGCCGCTGATATCCCCGAGAGTGAGATCCAGCAGAACGATGCGGGGTTTCAGCGCGGCAGCCATCTCCAGTGCCGCATTTCCACTGCCCGCTTCGCCCACTATTTCCAGATCTTCGTAAGAATCCAGGATCAATTTAATCCCGGCACGCAATATCGTGTGATCATCGACGATTAAAATGCTGATCTTTTGCATTTTACATCCCACCTATTTTTAACCAATCAATATTATTATACGATATCTGTTTTCTGGTGGCAACAGGGATATGGCGCAAATTCGGAAAAAGCCACCCCTTTGCGTATTAATAATCTTCCAGCAGCCAAAATGGAACGGCAAATATAAAGATCGCTTAAATTCCAAGCGGCTGTTAACAGTCAACGATCTGCTGAAGCATTTTCCCTGGTCAGACGCCGCTGAAAAAAGATAAAAATGGGCAGAGGAACCACAATCCAGCCTAGACTCTTAATCAAAGAACTTTTGCCCTTTTCCATCTGATTTTCCTTTTGTGCCAGCAACATAGCCTCATAATTTTTTCTTAGCTCCTCTTCCGGAGGTTTTGTTGTTCCATTTACTTCTCTATCCCTATAAGGCCCTTCCCACAAGAGATAGCCATATACATCCTCCTTATGCCTCGTTTTCCACTCGGATCAATTCTGGAGAAAAAGAGAACCCGGTATAAAAACCGGGCTCTCTTTTTTCCCTTTTGCCTATATATTTAAAGCATGGACAGAAAAATACCGGCAGCAACGGCTGAACCGATTACCCCGGCAACGTTGGGCCCCATGGCATGCATCAGCAGATAGTTGTTGGGGTTGTATTGCTTCCCCACGGTCTGTGACACCCGGGCAGCCATTGGCACGGCAGAGACGCCTGCCGAACCGATCAGTGGGTTAATTTTGCCACCCGAGAGCTTGCACATAATTTTACCCATGAGCACCCCTCCGGCAGTTCCCACGGCAAAAGCAATGAGTCCCAGGACGATAATCTGAATAGTTTGCGCAGTTAAAAAATATTCGGCGCTGGCCTTCGCCCCTACGGTAAGGCCTAGAAAGATGACCACGATATTGTTCAGATCATTCTGGGCGGTCTTGCTCAGCCGCTCGGTCACCCCGCATTCCCTGAGCAGGTTGCCAAACATGAGCATCCCCAGCAGGGGAATGGCAGCAGGCAAAAGAAGACCGGTGATAATGATGACAACGATGGGAAACAAAATTTTCTCCGTTTTGGAAACATGTCGGAGCTGCTGCATGACAATTTTTCTTTCCTTGTCTGTCGTCAGGGCCTTCATAATCGGAGGCTGGATGATGGGCACCAGGGCCATATATGAATAGGCTGCTATAGCAATGGCGCCCAGAAGATGCGGGGCCAGGCGAGAGGTGACAAAAATGGCCGTCGGACCGTCCGCCCCACCGATAATGCCGATGGAACCCGCTTCGAACGGCGTGAAATTCAACAGCAAAGCCCCGATAAAGGTGAAAAAGATGCCGAGCTGCGCCGCCGCTCCCAGGAGCAGTGTCATGGGGTTGGCAATAAGCGGCCCAAAATCCGTCATAGCCCCTACCCCGAGGAAGATCAGCGGCGGATAGATCCCCAGCTCGATACCCTGGTAAAGGTAGTAGAGCAACCCGCCGGGTTCTGAACCGGGAGCAGCCATTAATCCACCGAGGGGCAGGTTGACCAGCAACATGCCAAAGCTAATCGGCACCAGCAAAAGGGGTTCATATTTCTTGACTATCCCCAGGTAAAGGAGGATGAGTGCAATAACGATCATGATCGCCTGCGGGCCGGTTATATTCAAAAAGCCCGTTGATTTAGCAAAATCTAGCAGGTTGTTTAACATTTTTTCCCCTCCATGCCTTATTCAATAGAGATCATAACATCCCCGGTATTTACCGTGGATCCGACTGATACGTCAATCGATCTGACGACTCCCGAGGCAGGGGAGGTGATCTCGTTTTCCATCTTCATCGCTTCCAGAATCAGCAAGACATCCCCTTCGCTTACGCTATCCCCCACGCTGACCCTTACTTCGAGGACAGAACCGGGCATGGGAGCCTCAATCCCCGTGCCGGCGCCGCTGCCCCCTGCCGGGCTCTTCGGGGCTGGGGCTGGGGCGGGAGGCGGGGAGGCGGGCTTGGCCACCGGGGCCGCCGGAGCTGGAGAGGCTTGTTGCGGGGTTGATGCCGGCCCTGCTGTATCCCTTACTTCCTCTACAACGACTTCATAAGGCTGACCATTCACGAAAACTTTATACTTTCTCATTTAACCTTCCCCCTTTTGCTAAATACGAAATCCTGTCTCAGTTGCAAGAGTCTGCTTCTGCCCATCTGACCCCAGTTGCTGGATAGATCCGCCCCGGTAATTTTCGTCACGGCAAAATGCCGGCCCTGCCCACCGCCATCGAGGGCAAACATAAGGGCACCCATGGCAGCGGCAACGATCTCCGGCTTTTCCCCCTCCAGCGGCACAGCCTGAGCGGGCTCACTTCTGGCCTGGGCAGGTTGCCTTTTCACGAGTGCCCCCCCACCGGCCTGCCCGCCCTGCCCCTGTCCTGGGGCTGATTTCCGGCTGAAAAATTTGTTGAAAAGCATCAGCAGCAGTGCCAGGACATAAAGCGTAAAAAGAACGATGAATATAGCCAAAATGGAAAACTGCAAACCATACAAAAAAAGATCCAACACTACCATAACCTCCCCATTTTTTTATGTATTTCAGCTATCTTTATGCTTTATATCATTTGCACCCCCCTTGGCACGATACATTTCCCCAAAAAAAAAGCCATAATTAGCCTTTCTTATCATTTTCTTCGGCATAAAAAAGATATTCTTGATTCCTGGATGAAATCCTTTATTTCGCCAAATTAAATTCCGCCCCTCTGGCCCTTAATTTCCATGCTCCGCAGCTTTAGTATTTCCCAAAAAGACAGATCCATTTTGACATCCCCAAGCTGTGGACCCAGCCCAATCCCGCCCCCATGGTAATCCGAACCGCCGGTAATCAACAGCCCTGATCCAAGGGCAAGTTTTAAATATTTATAGCTAATCTGCACCGTATTGCGGGGATGGAAAACCTCGATCCCTTCCAGCCCCTCCCCAATTAGGCCGGGAAAGAGAGCAATTTTCTCATACATTCCCGGGTGGGCCAACACTGAAACCCCGCCCGCACGGCGAATTACTTCTATTGCTTCCCCCGGTGTAAATTCCTTTCTTTTAACAAAGGCCGGGGAATCAGAGCCGATATACTTTTTGAAGGCCTCCTCCACAGTTTGGCAATATCCCTTCTCGCAAAGCACCCCGGCCAGATGCGGCCGCCCAATGGCGCTGCCCTTTACTTTGGCCCGGACTTCGTCGAAGGAAACCTGAATACCCAGTTCATTCAGTTTATAGACCATTTTCTTCATCCGTTCGAATCGATCGCCTCTTAGCCTTTCTATTGTCTTTTTTAAAGTAATGTTATCTTCCCGGCAATAATAACCCAAAATATGTATCTCTATTTTTCCTAGATGTGCACTAAATTCAATGCCGGGAACAATCGCCATGCCCGATTGCCTCCCGGCAATGCGGGCTTCGAACACCCCATCCATCGTATCGTGATCCGTTATGGCAATAGCCCCCAGGCCCGCCCTCGCAGCCTGATCGACAACCTGGGCAGGACTAAAAATGCCATCCGAAGCCGATGTATGAATATGAAAATCAGCAAACTTCATTGTCTCCACCCTTCATAATTTCTTTTACAACCCGCATAAAGTTTTTAAAAAGGATTTTGTCAACCTCTTCTTCAGCAAAACCCCTTCTATGCAAACCGGCAACCAAATGGGGCAAAAAAGAAACGTCCCTTAGCTCTTCTAAAACGATATCGATGCCGTCAAAGTCAGACCCTATTCCAATATTATCCACCCCCATGATCTCAGCGGCATATGCAAAATGGTCCAACAACCTGTCCAGATCGGATTTTTGCTGATCGATAAAAGGGGGATAAAACGACATTCCCAGCACCCCGTTGTTATCTTTCAGGGCTTTCATTTGTTCATCGGTTAAGTTGCGGGGGTGATTACAGAGGGCAGCAACGTTGGCATGGGAGACGATAACAGGGGCGCCGGATCTTTCCAGCACATCATAGAAGCCACGGCGGGAAATATGTGATAGATCGATAATCATGCCTAGTTTGTTCATTTCCTTCACGACTTTCCGGCCAAATCTAGTTAATCCTCTGCCGCCGGGGCCTTCCATGGCCGCTCCGGCAAGTTCATTTTCAGCATTCCAGGTCAGGCCCAGCCCCCTGATCCCCATAAGAAAAAGTTTATGCAGTACTGCCAGTTCCCCTTCCAATGCTTCCCCGCCTTCAACTAAAAGCAGAGCGGCAATTTTTTCCGAGACAATCACCCCGAGAAATTCTGCCCAGTTATAGACGGTGGTAAGCCCGTCCGGGCATTCCTTTGCGACCCTATAGTACGCCTCCAAAAGGTGAAGGCATCTTTTCAGGGCGCTTCCGGTTCGAAAACGGGGCTCTATAAACAGGGCAAAGATTTGTGCTTTTACACCTGCCGATTGCAAACGGGGCAGATCGACATGAGCCCAATCGTTTGCCCTTCGAAAATGATAATCACCATTCTCGCCGGTAAAGTGCTGTACCGTATCGCAATGGGCATCAAATATTCTCTGGCTGGCAGGTTTTTTTTTATTCCCCCCATGAGAAATATACAACAATACGTACCCCCTCGCAAATAATTTTACACCAGATAAAAAAACACTCCTTGTTCGAGGAGTATTTTTTATAAAAGGAGTCCAAGAAATATTTTGCACCGGGTTAGCGCGGTTCTACGATTAGCTTGATAGCAGTTCTTTCCTCTCCGTCAATTTGTATATCTGTAAAAGCAGGAATACAAATTAGGTCCATTCCACTGGGTGCGACAAACCCTCGGGCAATCGCGACTGCTTTTACCGCTTGGTTTAAAGCTCCAGCTCCAATAGCTTGCATTTCCGCGCCTCCCCGCTCCCGTAAAACCCCTGCTAGAGCCCCTGCCACAGAATTGGGGTTAGATTTTGCTGAAACCTTTAATACTTCCATTGAGTCTATGTACCTCCTTTTAGAGTTGCAATATTATAACTATTCTATTCTGCAGGGATTTAAAAAGTTCCTTCTTTATTAAAAAGATTTTCAATATTAATTTCATGAATATTTTAAACATAATGGATTTTTATCTTATTTATCGTAAACATAGACTTTTCCGGCCTCACGGAAGGCGAATAAGTTTTCCTCGTCATTTTCATTCCTCTTGGAATGCAAAAATTCTATAAACTCTTCCTTTGACGAGGAATCTCCCTCTAAAAGTCCATCAACCCTTGAATCCAGGATCAGGTCGTCCTTAAATTCATTCCAGATCATTTGGCTGATCAGGTTGACCTCTTCAAGAGTAATATTTTCTTTCCCCCAGGTTACTTGCAATAAAACCCAGGAATCGATCGATCTGCGGCTTAGGTTAGGTATGGCATTATCTACCCCGGCCAGTTCCACGTAGGCCCTGGCAGCATTATCGAAATCTTTTCTAAATTTTATGTACCTTTTGTTTTCCGGAACCTCCTTTAGCATAAAGGAGAGCTCAAACTTCGGTTTGAGCAGATTATAATTAATAGTAAATATTTCGGGAAAACGCAACAACAACATGACCAGCAGATCTACTGAGGAAAATTCTTCGGACAGCTGTTTTAACTTCATCTCAAGGACACTCCCTAAATAAACACTGGATATGACTTTTAATATTCAATAATTCCTTTTTAAATTCCTTCATGAAAAAGAAAAAAGTGCCTTTCGGCACTATTTACCATTTTGCATAAATTTATCTAGCATATTCCACGGCTCTTGTTTCTCTAATGACAGTAACTTTTATCTGCCCGGGATATTCCAATTCTGACTCTATTTTTTTAACGATGCCCCTGGCTACTTGTGTAGCGGTCAAATCATCGATTTTTTCCGGCTTAACCATGATACGGATCTCTCTGCCTGCCTGTATGGCATAGGATTTTTCCACACCATCAAAGGAATCGGCAATATCCTCAAGTTTTTCCAGGCGTTTGATATATGCTTCCAGGGTTTCACGCCTTGCCCCCGGCCTTGCCGCAGAAATGGCATCAGCAGCCTGTATTAAAACGGCGATGAGGGTTTGCGGCTCAATATCGCCATGATGTGCTGCAATAGCATTGACAACTTCCGGTGATTCACGGTATTTTTTGGCAAGTTCGGCGCCATTGACGACATGGGGCCCTTCAGTTTCATGATCGAGGGCCTTGCCGATATCGTGCAACAAGCCTGCTCTTTTAGCAAGCTTGGTATCCAATGAAAGTTCAGCAGCCATGATGCCGGCTAGATGTGCCACCTCCACCGAATGCTTGAGGACGTTCTGCCCATAACTCGTGCGAAACTTAAGCCGCCCCAGCATGCGCACCAACTCCGGATGCAGGCCATGAACGCTGACTTCAAAGGCTGCCTGTTCGCCCTCCTCGCGTATCTGCACATCCACTTCATGGCGGGCCTTTTCCACCATTTCCTCGATGCGGGCAGGGTGGATCCGTCCATCAATAATGAGTTTTTCCAGGGCCAGACGGGCGACCTCCCTGCGAATGGGATCGAATCCCGAAAGAATTACCGCCTCGGGTGTATCATCGATAATGAGATCGATTCCGGTGAGGGTTTCCAGGGTGCGGATATTCCTGCCTTCCCTTCCGATAATTCTGCCCTTCATCTCATCATTGGGCAGGGTTACCACCGATACGGTCGATTCCGAAACGTGATCGGCCGCGCAGCGCTGGATAGCCTGGGTAACGATCTCCCTGGCTCTCTTTTCCGCCTCCTCCTTGGCCTGCAGCTCAACATCCTTGATCATCTGGGCAATCTCATGCTGAATCTCATCCCTTACCCTACCGAGCAGGATATCCTTAGCTTCATCGGGGGACATCCCGGATATTTTCTCCAGCAAGGCGAGCTGCTGCTTATTCAGGTCTTCCAGCTTCTCCTGGGTTAGCACGATCTCCCGTTCCTGCTTTTTTATGTCGTCCTCTTTTCTCTCCAAATGGGCTGTTTTTTTATCAAGGTTTTCTTCCTTTTGCAAAAGCCTTCGTTCCAGCCGCTGGGCCTCAGATCGCCGTTCCTTTGCCTCACGATCGAATTCATTCTTTAGTTTAAAGACTTCTTCCTTGGCCTCCAAAATTTTTTCCTTCTTTAGAGACCGGGCCTTTTCATTGGCTTCCAGAACAATTCTTCCTGCTTCTTCCTCTGCTGATTTAATTTTCGCCTCCGCCAGGTATTTTCGCAGAAAATAACCGGCGCCTAGTCCAATTAATATGCTGACAATTACAATGATAACAGTTAATGCGTCCAACTAAACCTTTTCACCTCCTGGTATTGATTGTGGTTTTTGAACATAAAAATAAAGCTGTAAATGCACAGCTTAAAATAGAAATGGCCAAAGATTTTTTAGAAATATAGGGGATCAGATTTTCTAAAAAAATATATATTAACTGCCACAGGCATTAATTATGGTCAATTCTATTTTAAGATCGAACAAGCCATTAAAACCATCAGGGCTTTTTTTATTGTATCCCTTAAGGTGCGAATATGTCAAGCAAGTAAGGTTTTATAAGTTTTGTCTGCCGCCGGAGCCGCATCATTTTTCCAGATCTGCAGGGGCATCTTTTTCGCTTTCCGGGGAATCGCTCTCTTCCGCCCCGAGATGATAATGGTTAAAAATTTGTTTTTCAATGGTTTGAAAGAGTTCCGGATTGTTTTTGAGAAACTCACGCACATTTTCCTTGCCCTGCCCCAACCTCTCCTCGCCGTATGAATACCACGCTCCGCTTTTTTTAACGACCTCGCATTCAATGGCCAGATCCAAAATACATCCTTCCCGGGAAATTCCTTTTCCATAAATTATGTCAAATTCGGCCTGGCGAAAAGGAGGCGCCACTTTATTCTTGACAACCTTTGCCCGGGTCCGGTTTCCGATAATTTCGTTTCCCTGCTTGAGCGGCTCAAGCTTCCTGATGTCCAGTCTGACAGAAGAGTAAAATTTTAGGGCCCGTCCGCCCGGGGTTACCTCAGGGTTTCCAAACATAACGCCAACCTTTTCCCTGATCTGGTTAATAAAAACGACTACCGTTTGGGACTTGCTGATGATCCCCGAAAGCTTTCTCATCGCCTGGGACATGAGCCGTGCCTGGAGGCCCACATGGGTATCCCCCATTTCTCCCTCTATTTCTGCCCGGGGAACGAGTGCCGCGACGGAATCTATAACGACAATATCCATTGCCCCGCTGCGCACCAGTGCTTCGGCGATCTCCAGCGCCTGTTCCCCCGTATCCGGCTGGGAAACCAGGAGTTCATCAATATTTACGCCCAGATTCCGGGCATAGGAAGGATCCAAAGCATGTTCAGCATCGATGAAAGCAGCATACCCACCGGCTTTTTGTGCTTCGGCAATGATGTGCAGTGCTACCGTTGTTTTACCAGAAGATTCCGGACCAAAAACCTCAATGATTCTCCCCTTGGGCAAACCACCAACGCCCAGTGCAATATCCAGAGACAGAGCCCCCGTGGGAATAACGCTGATGTCAGCAATTCCCCCGGACCCAAGTTTCATGATTGAACCCTTGCCAAACTGCTTTTCGATTTGCAATAGAGCCGTTTCCAAAGCCTTTTTTCTCTCCATATTGAAAGCCTCCCGGCGGCGGTCTATAATATAGTTCTTCTGAACATCTGTTTGACATTACTATTCTTTAAAAAAAAGGGAAATCCTGCTTACAAAGAAGCCTCCAGTAAAAATTCTTTTACCGGGGTATAAAGGGGCCCGGTGGGATAAAGAATGCTTTGCATGAGGAAAAAGCGATCGGCATAGACAGTATATGGGCTGTCCAAGGGCTCCTTAAATATTTCCCCCGGGGAAAAAAGATCCGCCCCCCTTTTCCTTCTGCCTATGGTAAGATGCGGAACAAACGGTCCGGTGGAAAAATGCCCGAAGGTCCCCAAAACATCTTCAATTCTTTTAGCCAAAGCAATTAGCTGTTCCGCCCCGGATTGCATGCCCAGCCAGATAACACGGGGGCTATGTATGCCGGGAAAAGCACCGAGCCGATCCAGGGTAAAACGAAACGCTGCCGTTTCTTGTGCCAGCTCCCTGAGAGGCTGCGCGAAAGCCCGGGAATCCCCCCCCTGAATATCCCCTAGAAATATTAGGGTCAGATGCAGCAGATCCGGTTTAACCCAACGGATGCCGCGTGTCTGCCGCCCAAGTTCCCCCTGGAGCCTGGCAATCCCTTCCCTTACCGATCGATCCAGATTTATCGATAGAAAAGCCCGCATGATCTTCCCCTTATTAAAAGATAAATTTCCCTTGATGCCACAGAACATACTTTATGCAGTGACTTTATTCAGTGGAATCAACTATTTCTTTAATCAGGAGGCAGTTTCCTGCCCGCCGGGCCGATCATTAAAAAGAAACCGTTCGAGACTGTAGTGCAGTGGGGTGTGCTCTATCTTGATCATATCGGCGGAGTATAGATTTAAGGCCGGGCCCCCCTGGGTTTGCTGGAAGGTGAGCAACACCAGGCTGAAGGTCAGATCCAGATCCCTAAGCCCGCGGATACCCGAAGCCCCCGTGCTCCCGGCATTAATTTCCACATATTGTTCTTCCTGTTTTATTTCGGGTTTATGCATATGCCCGCTGAGGAGAAGCCGATCGTCCTCCCTTAAATAGCGAAAAAGATTTGGGTTATGAGCAGCAACGATATCGATCGGTTCAGCCTCTTTTACCAAGCCGGCCAATTTTTCTGCAGCCTTATCCAGAGTCCCCTCCTCGGCCACGATCATTTCCTGCAGTGAAGAAGAGGGATCCGCCATAGCGGCAATTCTCAGCCCGGCGGCCTGGATGATCCCCTCCTCGAGAATGGTCACGCCCTCCAGCTTTTTCAGGTAGGCAACGACTTGGGGAGATTCATGATTCCCAGGAATTAACAGATAAGGGATATCTAACCCTGCGAAAAAAGCAGCAAAGCGTTCCGCCTCGAATACCGTGCCATAATCCACCAGATCCCCCGTATCGATAATCAAATCCACATCAAAAGTCTCCACGATACTGCGGATAAACTCCAGGGCAGCAGGATTGTTATGGATATCGGAAACATGCAAAACCTTTACCGCATTTTCCTGCACAGCGCTAGATATTTCCATTTCATCGTGCAGGATGGAAATATTCTCCACCACACCGGCAGCCTGAACCCCAAGGCTGTCCACCACATCGATCCCTTTTTCCAATACATTTAGAATTAGAGGCGCTGCTTCAATAACTCCCTGGTACTCCACGCGGGCAAAAGCCCCCAAATCATAAAAACCGATGACAGAGATCATCAACAACACCAGAAACAAAACATTGATTAATCCCAGCATGCCCATCTCTTTTTTGTTTATCTCCCTGCGGGAGATAAACAGCGAACACACCACCCCTAGAAAAAAGGCCAGACAAAGGAAAAAAACCAGATAACGCATCAGGCTCCCCTTTACCTGCCCCCAAAAAAGGAGGGGCCAGTTGTTTGCCGCGGGAAAGCGGCTTAGAAGATCGCTAAATTCATCTATATTAATAAACTTCAGGGTAAAATGCAGATCACAAGGAGGCAGGTGCGTTCGTGTGGTCAGTTTGCCCAGGGGAGGAAGATGAATAACCGTTCTGCCTTGGCCAAAAGCGCGCAGGCATACTTCGAATTCAAAGGCTTCAGTGGAAATAACGATGGGGCTCATGAAATGCAACACCAACAACAATAACAACATACTGCAGAAAATTTTCAGGGCAAAATTAACAAACTTTTTGTTCATTTTTCTGCTCATGTTTTTTGAGGACGTTTCGCAGATAGGCTCCGCTGATTTTTTCTTTTTCGAGCAAATAATTGGCCACATTTTCGATAATACCCCTATATTTTAGGATTATATTCCGAACCCTTTGTTCCTGATCGTTTAATATTTCCTTCAGGCACTCGTGCAGGACACCGCTGGGCAAGTCGGCTGTGCTGACGATTCCCAGGGAGGACATCCCTGCAGAGACAATCTTTTTTGCCAGCTCGATCGCCTGCTGAAAATCAGCGGCTGCACCCGTACTGCGGCTGCCGAGAATTTCCTCCTCGCTGATGGCGCCCCCCAGTAAAATGGCAATCTGTTCCTCTATATTGTTGCGGGTGGAGATATAGCTGTCCTTGGCCGGAGTTTGCCGGATATAGCCCATCGCCTTCCCTCTGGGGACGATGGTGATCGTGGAAACGGAACGGGCACGAATGCACTCGCTGACGACGGCATGTCCCGTTTCGTGGATAGCAATCCTGCGGAGCTCATCCTCATCGGGATGGCGATCTATCTTTTCACCCATGATAACCTTATCGATAGCTTCGCTAAAATGCTTACTTTCCAGCAGCTTCTTTTTCTCCCGGAGCGCAATAATAGCCGCCTCATTGGCAAGGCTTTCCAGGTGAGCTCCGGAAAAACCAAAGGTCTCATGGGCTATGTTTTTTAGGCGAACATCGCCGGCAAGGGGCTTATTCCTGGTATGGAGCCGCAGAATCTGCAGCCTTCCTTCCTGATCAGGAAGTTCAACCTGCACGATTCGATCGAAGCGCCCCGGCCTTAACAGGGCGTTATCGAGAAGATCAGCCCTGTTCGTTGCACCAATTAAAAGAACTTTTGTTTCATCGCCGGGGTTCAGACCATCCATCTCCACCAGAAGCTGGTTTAAGGTTTGTTCATGCTCCAGGTGCGAAGAACTGCCGCTGCCCCTTTTCGCCCCAAGGATATCTATCTCATCGATAAAGATAATGGCACTTTTTTTGCTGCCCGCCTTTCCGCTGTTTCTGGCCTGATTAAACAACTGCCGTATTCTCTGTGCACCAACCCCCGCATACATCTCGATAAATTCACTTCCAGCCGCCGATAAAAAAAGGGAATCGGTATAATAGGCTGCCGCCTTAGCCAGGAGTGTCTTGCCGGTTCCCGGCGGGCCAACCAAAAGAATGCCCTTCAAAGGTCTGATTCCCAGCGAACTTATCTTTTCGGGAATTTTCAAAAAATCAAGGGCCTCCAACAGTTCCCGCTTAGCGGAATTTTGCCCGCCGATATCCTTAAATGATATTCCGCCCTTTGCTCCTGAATTGCTTACCGGCACAAACTGCTTTACGCTGCCTTTAATGTCCACAACCCTGGTGAGCAAAAAAAACAGTCCGATCAGAAGAAGAAGAGGATAGATATTAAACCCCAGTATGAACAACCCGGCCAGTACTCCCAGAGCCAAACCCGCACCAATTTCTTTAATCATGGGCTAAACCTCCATCGTTGCTATCCTTAGGCTAAACCTGCCCCGCCGTCAAATTTGATGGGAATTACCTTATATAGATAATGGGGGCCTGAAGAGATAAAAAAGTAAATTCTTTCCTGGTCGACCCAAAGATGATAAGCCAAATCGCTTTCCTCCCCTTCCATCAATTGGCTTACCTCCTCTTTCATCCCGGTATAATTACCCGTCCTCTCGCCTTCCATTAAGGCAAACTGCACCTTTTCATAAACCGAATCCAGATAGGAATTACTATTGTCGCATAATATCAACAAATACTCATCCTTATTGTAGGCGGAAAGCAAAAGCTCGTCCATTTCGCTGTACGTTACCGGCAAATTGCCGGCCTCCGAAAGGGAAATTTTAAAACACACTTTTTTACTGTTTTCCAACGTTTTTACCTCAACGTCACACACCCCCTCCAACTGCTGAAGTTTATTGATGAGGGGTTCTTTTACCCTTTGTTGATGCCATAAATTAAAAGCATATATTGCCCCAAATGTCAGAAACATAACTAGAACCATAATCGGCCAGCGGAATTTGATTCCCTTCAAAACAATCATCCTTCACAGTTAACATAATAATTTGGTTTACATAACAACTTTACATAAAGCCATTATACCAAATGTCCCCCATTAAAAGCAATAAAATAACCCGGGCTTGAAAAAACCCGGGTTATTGCCTGAAACACCTGGCCCCGCCTGTCAAAGAATCTCACCGTCTACGCCTTAGGCCTTTTTATCCCCCATGCCTGGTTTTACCCCCAGCAAATCATAAGATCCGGTTCCCACAATTTTAACCTTGATCAGGTCACCGGGTTTCCCCGTTGATTTTGGCAGGTAAACCCCGCCGTCCACTTCGGGCGCCTGGCCGTAGTACCTTCCGTAGAGCATATCCCTTTCCCTAAGGGATAAATCGATTAAAACCTCCAGTTTTTTCCCCAGCAGCTTTTTGTTGAAAGACAGGGAAAGGGCCTTTTGTTGGTTCATTATCTCATCTCTCCTCTGCCGGGCAACTTCCGGCCTGACTCTGGGGCCCAGGTGGTAGGCCTCGGTTTTCTTTTCGGGGGAAAAACAAAAAGCACCCACCCTTTCAAAGGGGTACTGCCGCAGAAAAGCAAGAAGGCTGCTGAATTCTCCATCCCCTTCACCCGGATAGCCTACCATCACAGTAGTTCTAAGAACTGCCGAAGGGATCTGTTCCCTAATCGTCTGGTAAAGTCCCATAATCTTCTCCGGCGGGGTTGTTCTTCTCATCGTGCGCAATATTTTTTTATCGATATGTTGTATGGGAATATCCAGGTATTTGCATATTTTTTCTTCTGCGGCGATCAATTTTATGAGTTCATCCGTGATACGGGCCGGCTGGGCATATAACAGGCGAATCCAGGCAAGACCCTTTACCCGGCTGATTTTTTCCAGGAGGGGCACCAGCATGTATCTGCCATAACGATCTTTTCCATAGGCAGTTGTATCCTGGGCAATAATGTTGATCTCTTTGGCGCCCAGCTTTTGGTAGGCCCTCACCTCGGAAACAATATCTTCGATGGATTTGCTGCGCAGCCTCCCCCGCAAAAAGGGTATCATACAGTATGAACACCTGTTATTGCATCCCTCTGCTATCTTAACGTAAACAGAATGAGGGGGGCCTGTAATAAAACGATCATTCCCCGTAAAGATGTGTTTTGCAGTATAAAAGGTATTATTTTGCGCTGACTTTTTGTTTTGTAAAAAAACTGGGATTCTCTCTACATCCTTAAAAGGCACTATTAAATCGATTTCCGGAATTATTTTTTTTAAGGTTGCTTTGGTGTAATAGCTCGTTAAACAACCGGTCAGAATAATCGTTTCCAGTTTAGTCCTGTTATCTTTTTTGATCCGGACTATTTTTCTGATGGCATCCAATGCTTCCAGGCGGGCATCGTGCAGAAAGGCACAAGTATTAATAACGGCCACCCGGGATCCTTCGGGTGCAGCCCTGAAGATATACCCCTCTTTGATGAGGCTGCCGGCAATCTCTTCGGAATCAACAAAATTTTTAGCACATCCCAGGGAGATCAAACAAAAGCTTTTAGGCATTAACGTACCCCATTCGCTGCTTATAATTTTTCCCCATCTATTTTTATAATAATATTGAAAGGATTTGGTATATCATGCCAGTCGTCCAGCTCCAAACCGTTTACTTCCAGCCGGGCGCCCGAAGGATTCCCCAAACGAATTTTGGTTTCGCTGCTGCCCCCTGGCAAAACCTTTTCCTCTCCAGCCAGGTAAATCTTTTGTTCCACGAAAATGCCGTCCCGTAATATTTCTACCCAGCATTTTTCGGTGAAATGAAGAACAAGCGCCATCTCCCCTGCACCGCTCAGGAGGTACACTGCTTCCCTTTTATCCGAAGACAACCTGGTAAGTTGGGGAAAATCCTTTGGTTCTTCCCAAGCCCCCGGGAGCGGTTCAATCTCCTCCGCCTCCCCGTTTTCCTCTATTTGGCCCCCGGAATCAGGAACGCCCCGTGACAGGAAATGCCGGCCCCCACCGGGATCGCACTGGGAACGGTACCAGATACTGCCTCCAAAAACAACGATTATCAGTACTGCCCAGATCAGCGCAACAATGGGAAAGGGCCGCCTTTCCCTGCCCATGAGCAGCTCGCTTCTGCTTTCCTGATTGCCTTCCTCGTTTTTTTGCCCGCCGGTAATTCTCTCGTAATATGATATCAGCTCACCGGCATTAAGACCGATGGATTCGGCATAGTTGCGCAGGGCGCCCTTAATATATACTGTACCGGCAAAACAGGAAAAATCACCATTTTCGAGAGCTTGCAAATACCTTACCTGAATCTTGGTTTTCCGGCTGATCTCTTCCAGGCTTATCCCTTTTTCTAGCCGCTCCTTTTTTAACAAGCTGCCGATCTCCTGCAAAAACAATCCTCCTTTCGATACTGAAAAAATGGACTATTTTTTAGGTTTGATCCTTCCTTCCAAAATTCCTCTGGCCTGTTCAGCCCTGACAATGACCTGCCTTGGTTTGCTTCCTTCAAATTTTCCTACAATGCCAAAACGCTCCAGATCATCAATTATGCGTGCCGCCCTATTATACCCTATGCGAAAGCGCCTTTGAATCAGGGAAATTGAGGCATATCCCACATCCAAAATTAGATCGGTTGCTTCCGGCAGGAGGATATCGGTCTTTTCTTCCGCTATCTCCTCGGATGTTTCTTCCTCGGTAAGGAAAGAATGTTGATAAAGAGGGCTTTCCTGCTGTTTGATATAATCGACAACCTTTAAGATATCGTTTTCGCTGATGAAGGCGCCCTGGACCCTTAATAATTTATGCAAACCAATGGGATGGTAGAGCATATCACCCCGCCCAAGAAGTTTTTCCGCCCCCCCTGTATCCAGGATGGTCCGGGAATCGATTTGTGAAGATACGGCAAAAGCTATCCGGGAGGTAATATTGGCCTTAATCAAACCGGTAATAACGTCTACCGACGGACGCTGGGTAGCGATAACGAGATGTATACCGGCCGCCCTGGCCATCTGGGATAACCTGACGATGGAATCTTCCACTTCGGAAGGAGAGACCATCATCAGATCGGCAAGCTCGTCGATGACGACAACGATATAGGGAAGCAGGTCGTACGTCTCGTTGTATTTGGCAATATCCCGAACGCCGCTTTGGGCAAATAGTTCGTACCTTCTTTCCATTTCCTTGACCATAGCCCGCAGGGCCAGCGCTGCTTTTTTGGCCTCCGTCACCACCGGGGAGATCAGGTGGGGGATACCGTTGTAGACGCTGAGTTCGACAATTTTCGGATCGATCAATAAAAATTTTACTGCCCAGGGGGGCACCTTTAATAAAATACTGCAAAGGATCGAGTTAATACAGACACTTTTCCCCGACCCGGTAGAACCGGCCACGAGGAGGTGGGGCATCTTCAGCAAATCGGCAAAGACCGGTACACCGGTAATGTCCTTACCCAAACCGGTTATTAAAGGAGAGGTTGAACTTAAAAAACTGCTATCTTCCAAAACTTCCCTCAGGTAAACCAGCGAGATAATTTTATTGGGTACCTCTATTCCAATGGCTGCCTTTCCAGGAATTGGCGCCTCAATGCGCACATCGGGAGCTGCCAAATTTAAGGCCAGGTCATCGCTGAGGCTTAGTATTTTGCTGACCTTCACCCCTGTTTCGGGTTGTATTTCGTAGCGGGTCACGGCAGGTCCGGCTTGCACCTCTTTGATGCGCACCTTCACCCCAAAGCTTTCAAAGGTGTTTTCCAGGGCGCTGGCCCGCTCATGGATAAGTTTTTGCTGCTGGTAATCCTTCAGCTTGTTTACTTTGGTCAATAGATCCAGGGGGGGAATTTCGTACCCGTCGTAGTATTCATCGCTTCCCGGCATAGACACAGCAAGTGACGCAGGGATTTCTTCCGGCGGCGATCCCGGCAAGCCGTCCTCCCCTGCCGGGATTTCTTTTTTTGTATCATTAATTGTTAAACCTGCTATATATTCTTCTTCATGCACCGGTTCGTCTCCTACCGGAAAAATGGCCATACCATTATCTTCTTGCTCCCTTTTCCCTTTTTTCTCCCGCCTCTCCTTGGCAACAGAAAAATTAGCATAATCCTTAATCTTATAGCTGTTTTCTTTTTTTGTTTCTTTTTTTTCCTCCCCATAGCTCAGAACACGGCTAAAATTTTTGAGATGCCTGAAGAGAAAACCAAGGGTGCTGCGCAAGCCGGCAAACAACTCCATCAGGGAACTATTCGTCATCAGCAATAAAGCTATGAGGCCCAGGGAAATTATCACAATGTAGCTGCCCAGATCTTTAAAAAGAAAGAAAAGAGCCGCCGTCAATATGGCCCCTAACAACCCCCCGCCCTGCCGCAAAAGGCCAAGTTCCAGCATGGCGGAAAAAATACCCTTCCCGCCGGCAGCTGCAGGCACTTGCAGGAAAACCCTTAAATGCAGGGAAATGGTCAAGATGCCAAAAACAATGATCAGGCCGATAAGACGATTTTTTAAATTATCAATTCTATAGGGCCAAAAATAGCCCAGGGAAACGACTAGAAAGAAAAATGGCAGGGCTAGCGCCGCCTCACCTAAAAACGTTCTGAAAACGAGGCTCATTGCCGTGCCGAGCAGCCCCGTTTGATCGGTAAACTGAATGCAAACGAAAAGGAAAACAGCCGCCCCGATAAACAAAATTGCCCTTACCTGGTTTTGGATGGTATCCTTTGGCTTCTTTTCATTCCCATTTCTTTTCTTTGGTTTTTTTGCTGCCATCTTAACCTCATATTTTCTTGGGCATTACTTGTGAAAAAGAAAGTACAATATGGAGAATGTCCCCATCGCCCAGCAGTAGTAGGAGAAATAGTGGAACTTTCCCTTATTTAACAGCTTGATGAATATTTTAATGGAAAGGACGCCGGCTAAAAAGGCCAGCAGGGTAGCCAAAAGGTATAAGGAAAAATGGGCGGGAACCTCCCCCAGGCGAACGATGCCTATCGACTCCACGAGGGTGGCCCCGGCAATGGCGGGCAGGGCGAGTAAAAAAGAAAATTTAATGGCTGCCTGTCTCTTCAGGCCGCGAAAGAGCGAAGCTAAAATAGTCGATCCGGAACGAGATATTCCGGGTATGATGGCGATCCCCTGAAATATGCCCGTTACGATCCCGTCCATATAGCCCATCTTGTCGATGCTTTTTCCGCCCGGGCGCTTGCCCAGCCCGGCGGTCAGATAGACGATAAAACCGGTTACGAGCAGCATAAAACCGGTTAAAACAGGTTTTTCAAAGAGGCCCTTTAAAAATGAACCCATCGTCAACCCCACGAGACCCGTGGCTGCTGTACCTATGAGCAACAGAAAAAAAAGCCTTTTTTGCCCGCGGCTCCCGCGGCCGTTATGGAAAAGCCCCCTGACGAGGGCGGCCAGATCCCCCCAGAAAACGACTAGAATCGAAAGCATCGTCCCGAAATGGACCAGCACCTCAAAGGTAACACCCGGCTGGGAGATGCCAAAAAGATGCTGAAAGATAACGAGATGCCCCGAACTGCTCACGGGCAGGAACTCGGTAAAACCCTGCAGTAACCCTAAAAAAATTGCTTCTGCCAAATTCATAGCCTGGCCTCCCCAAGATATTCGCTGGGAATCATGTCCTTTGAACCTTTTTCAAGTGGACCTTGTATCTTTTTTCTTTCTTCAGATACCCACCTTTTTCCTTCTTGCAAACCTATCTTTTTGCCTGCCACCTATATTTTGCAAAACACCAGCATATTTATCGACTAACGGCAGGAAGACTGCCGCACCCAATAAGTTGTAAAGGGCATGAGCATTGGCCACCTGCCTGGCAATATCGGAGGAAGTTATTCCCGCGGCCCGCAAAAAAGGCTTCCAAAAAAGGACGACGAGAAGAATTGAGGTAAGATTAAAAAAAAGATGCCCCAGGGCCACCCTTTTTGCCGCAGGTATAGTTCCCACGGAGGCCAGCAGGGCCGTCAGGCAGGTCCCCAGATCCGCCCCCACGACAATTGCCAGCGCCTCAGGAAAGGCCAAACAACCTTCCCTGGCCAGGAGTATGACCATGCCGATCGTCACGCTGCTGCTCTGGATGATAGCCGCGGCAGTAGTACCGGTAATAATTCCTTTCCAGGGGGATCCCCGGCTGAATGCGAAAAGATGGCGGAAGGTGGCCGTAGCGGCAAAGGGCTCCAAGGTAAAGACCAATAGCTGAATACCGCAGAGCACAATAGCAATGCTCAGCAGTGCTTTTCCGCCAAGTGGCCTCCTTAAAAAAAGCTCGAGGCAGTAAAAGGCCAAACCGGCTATTATAAGAGGAATAATTAAAAAACCGCTCTCAACGGAAAATATTTGGGAAGTAATGGTTGTGCCAAGATTTGCTCCAATAACCACACCCAGCCCTTGGGTCAACGTTAGCAAACCAGCGTTTATAAAGCCAACGACCATCACCGTAACCAAACTGCTGCTCTGTAAAATGGTGGTTATTGTCAGACCGGCGCAAAACCCCCTCCAGGGGGTTGACACCGATCTTTTGAGAAGCCCGTGAAATCTCCCTCCGGCCAGCTGTTGCAGGCTGCGGCTCACTGCCCTGATGCCGCCCAATAATAAAAGAAGGGCCAGTGCGAATTTTCCTGCCTCCAGAAATAACATCAATTTTCCTTCCCGGGATTTTATCTTATCCTTATCCGAAAAGGCCAAAAAATAGAACTTCTTCCCCCATATAATTCAACCCCGATTGGGGGAAAATATAAAAAAAGGGGGCAGCATAAATTGAAAAAAGCTTCTGAAAGCAATCTCCATTTTCAGGAACCACAGGAAAGACCTGATTTGGAAACGCCGGGGCAACAACCTCCCACCCAGGAAGAAAGAACGGATACCCTGGAAAAGATTGGACAGCTTGATCTGCCCAAACAGGACAGCGACATCTTTATTCTGACCATCATCGGGCAAATTGAAGGACATCTCGTCCTTCCCCCACAGAACAAAACCACAAAATATGAACATGTTATCCCTCAACTGGTTGCCGTGGAACAAAATCCCCAGATAAAGGGGGTGTTGCTCATCCTCAATACCGTTGGAGGTGATGTCGAGGCAGGACTGGCTATCGCTGAAATGGTTAATACCCTTTCCAAACCAAGCGTTTCTTTGGTGTTGGGCGGCGGACACTCCATCGGAGTGCCCATTTCCATCAGCTGCGATTACAGTATTATCTCCCCAACGGCAACGATGACCATTCACCCCATCAGACTAACAGGCCAGGTCATCGGCATATTCCAATTTTTTGAGTATCTGGATAAGATGCAGGATAGGGTCATTGAATTTGTCAGCAGACATTCACATGTTCCCAAAGAAAAATTTAAAGAGCTCATGTTCAATACCAACCAGTTGGGAAGGGATATAGGTACAGTCCTCATCGGCCAGGAGGCAGTGGATATCGGGCTTATCGATGCAATAGGCGGCCTTTCCGATGCGGTATCCAAGCTGCGAACGCTCATCAGGGAAAAAGAAACGTCTGAAATGCATTAACGAATAAAAGGAGTGAAACGGGCATGGTTCTTTATACCCCTATTCCCCTCGAAGAAATTTTCCGGGAGCAAGTAACGGAACAGAAGAAAAACCGCCTCCAGCTACCTTTTGCCAGGGGTACTATTGAAGTAGAGCTTCTCTCCGCCTCCACCGGCAGGATAGTACGCCTGATCAGTTCAGATATTAACGATTATCTGCACCCGGATCTACAGCCCGGCAAAGAAATAGAACTTAAATGGGGCCTTTCAGATTTCCATGATAATAGGTAAAATCATCGGCTTTCTCCCGGTTTTTTCCCAGAGAAATTTCCCCATCGAATCCTTTATGCTATTTTTGATGATCTGCCAGTTGCTTACTTTTTTGAGCAACAATGCGGCAATAACCTCGCTCACTATCTCCCGGGCTTCGTCCAGGAGCTCCTCCGATTCTTTCATATAGACAAAGCCCCTGGAGACAATATCGGGACCTGACAAGAGTTCCTTTTCCTTGCTGTCGATAGCCATAACGACGATAAAAATGCCATCCCTGGACAGGACCTTCCGGTCCCTCAAGACGATATTGCCCACATCGCCAACCCCCAGGCCATCAATAAAAACTGCACCGGCCTGTACGTTCGATGTTATTTTACCTTCCGCAGAGGAAAATTCCAGGACTGTACCATTTTCCACAATAAAAATATTTTCCTTGGGGATGCCAATTTTTTCCGCCAGGGCGGCATGATGAATCAGGTGGCGGTACTCCCCGTGAACCGGAATCAAATACTTGGGGCGGAGCAGGTTTAACATCAGCTTGAGCTCTTCCTGGCTCCCATGGCCGGAAACATGAACCCCGGAGATCCCCTCATAAATTACATTTGCCCCCCGACGGAAAAGATTATCGATGGTCCGGTGAACCAGTTTTTCGTTCCCGGGAATGGGGGTAGCAGCGATAACGACTGTATCGCCCGGAATAATTTCCAGTTTCCGATGGTTGGCATTGGCCAGCCTGGTAAGAGCAGAGAGCGGTTCCCCCTGGGTACCGGTTGTCAGGATAACAATCTTTTCGCGGGGGTATTTTCTAACGTCTTCCACGTCCAGCAACAGCTCGTTGGGAATGTGCAGATACCCCAGTTCGCGGGAAATTTCCACGACATTTACCATGCTCCAGCCATCAACAGCAATCTTCCGGCCGGCAATGCTTGCTGCAGTAACGATCTGTTGGATCCTGTGGACATTGGAGGCAAAAGAAACGATGATAATCCGGCCTTCGGTAGATAAAAAAATATCTGTCAGCGTTTCCCCAACCTCTTTTTCCGAATGGGTATAGCCCTCCCGTTCGGCATTTGTACTATCTGAAAGAGCTACCAGAACTCCTTCCCTGCCCACCTCTGCCAAAAGATCGAATTGCGTAATATTGCCCAGGACAGGAGTGTGATCAAATTTAAAATCGCTGGTATAGACCACATTACCTACTGGCGTCCTGAGGATAACCCCCACAGAATCCGGTATGCTGTGATTGGTGGAAAAAAACCCTACCTTAGTTGAACCGATTACAATATTTTCGCCCCCATAAATTTCGTGCAAGGAAGCCTGGTTTAACAACCCGGATTCTTCCAGTTTAATTTTTAATAGGCCCAGGGTCAGCCGTGTTCCGTAAATAGGCACATCAATGTGGGGTAGGACATAAGGAAGAGCGCCGATATGATCCTCGTGGCCATGAGTTAAAATAATCGCTTTTATTTTGCTTTTATTTTCCACTAGATAGGCTATATCCGGGATAACCAGATCAACGCCCAGCATTTCGTCCTCCGGAAACTTCAGCCCTGCATCGATGATAATTATCTCCTGTTTGTATTGAACGACGAACATGTTTTTGCCAATCTCCCCTACGCCGCCCAAGGGGATGATTTGAACCTTATCGCGTCTGCCCTTTTCTTTTACTTTGCGCAAAAAAAAATAACACCTCTCCTAAATTATTTTCCGGCCATTTTAATTGTTTTTATTATACTCGATCCCCACTTTAAAGGCAAACAATGATTCTGCTGCATGAACTGCATACACAAAAGGACGGCCCCATTAGCCGTCCCGGCAAGTCCTTACATATAAACGCCATATTACCGCACGAAAAAAATTTGCCCCCGTCAAACCGATAGGCAAATTAATCGAAAGTATAGCGATCCAGCACTTCCTTTAAGGTTTGAGAAAGGGTTTCCGGCAAAGATATCAGCGGCAAACGGGGCTCCCCTACGTCCATCCCTGATAAATTTAATGCCGCTTTTAACGGTATGGGATTTGTCGTAATAAACAGGGCCTTAAACAGCGGCATTAACTTTTGGTGCAGCCCAACCGCCGTACTGGTATCCTGGTTAAAAAAGGCCTCCATCATTTGTTTGATCTGCAAACCGGCCAGATGGGAGGCAATGCTCACAACTCCCCGCCCGCCGGCGCTGATAATGGGCAGGGTCATGGAGTCATCGCCGCTGTAAACAGAAAATTCTTCCGGGCTGTCGGCACAGATCGCCGTTATCTTCTCAAGATCGCCGCTTGCCTCTTTGATGGCCACAATATTGTCGATCTCTGCCAGGCGCAGCGTCGTTTCTGCCTGAAGGTTTACGCCGGTTCTTCCGGGAACGTTATAAAGCATAATGGGCAGCGATACCGATCCGGCAATTTTTGCGAAATGGCGATACAGCCCTTCCTGGGGAGGTTTGTTGTAATACGGTGTGACCAGCATCAGGCCGTCTATACCCATCTTTTCAGCTTTTTGGCACATTTCGATCGTGCTTTGGGTATAGTTTCCCCCTGCCCCGGCAAGAATCTTGGCCCTTCCCCTGGCAACATCGGCGACAACTTTAAATAGCTTTAACTTTTCCTCTTCGCAAAGGGCCGGCGATTCCCCGGTCGTCCCGGCAATAACCAAACTGTCGGAGCCCTTTTGCAGGAGAATCTCCACTAGTTCTTCAACCTTTTGATAATTTATCTCGAGGTTGGGATGAAAAGGTGTTATCATTGCAGTGACCAAAGAGCCAAAATGCGAGTGCAAGTCTATAACCTCCCTACCAGGATAATGTAATTATTATAGCAAAGGTTGTCGTTTTTTACAAACGGCAATGCAACTACGACCCGGTCTTCTTCAACCTGGTTATAATTTATAATTCGTGGCTAACCAAAAGGGGCTGAAACTGCTCCCCTCTCAGCGCACTTTCCGCAGCAGCGGGCAGCAAATCCATCCTGGAAACAAGGGAATTGGGTTTGAGCATCGGTTCATCCTGCCCAAAGGGAACCATAAAAATATTTTTAGTCGCCAATAACACGCCGATATTTTTGGCATTTAACCCCAGCCCATCATTCGTGGAAATGGCCAATAAAACCGGCCGCAGGTTCCGCAGCTGCGATTTCGCCGCCATCAAAGCGGGGGTATCTGTTATCCCGTTGGCCAGCTTTGCCAGGGTGTTTCCCGTGCAGGGGGCTATGATCAACAGGTCTAAAAGCTTATGGGGGCCAATTGGCTCGGCATCGGTAATGCTTTTGATAATATCGCTGCCCGTGCTCTCAAAGAGCCTTGTTTTGATAACCCGGGCGTCACCAAAGCGGGTATCGCTCAAATCGACGGCAGGAGTAATAATGGGGGTAATACTTGCACCTGCCGCAACCAACCTGTTAATTTGCGGAAAAACCTGATCGATTGTACAATGCGATCCGGTTAAAGCCAGCCCTATTTTAATGCCCTGCAAACTCATCCTTTTCCCCTTCTCTTTTTAACATTTTTTTAATGAGCCCCGGATAAACCTGGGCAAGTATTCTTCCCGCTGTTTTCGGGGCAACCTTTCCCGGCAGCCCGGGAAGAATAACTGATTTGATATTTAGCCTTTCAGCCACATTAAAATCCACCCCGTAGGGAAATGAAGATATATCGATGATTATTGTCGAGCTTTTAATGCGATAAAGAACTTCTGCATCTACGACCAGAGCAGGTACCGTGTTAAAAATAATATCGGCGGTGGAAATCTTATCGGCCAGCCGGCCGAGTGGAACGGGGGTAAGGTTCAAAGCCTCAACCAGGGCTAAAACTTCCGGTTTTCTTGCTGCCACGCTTACCTCTGCACCCAGGGCTTTTAATGTTAAAGCCAGTATTTTGCCGCATCGGCCAAAACCGAGCACAAAACTATTGCTTTTATAAATCGTTATATCCGTATATTCCATGGCAGCTTGAATGGCGCCTTCGGCGGTGGGTACAGCATTCAGGATGGAAATTTCGTCGAGTTTGCTCGTTTCACAGATCTGGGCTCCGTAGCCTGTTAAAAGCCCCTTTAATGTCGGTTCCAGATGCCCGGCAAGAAAAATTGTCCCCCGGTTAAATGCTCTCAGTACCGTTAAGTTATTTAAGGAGATCTTTTCCAAAGCATAGGGGGCATAGATCTCTCCGTTTGCTTCGATCCCAGCCAGGGGGGTAATGATAACCTGTGCTGTAAATATTGATTCGATCAGGTTTTCAGCTAGAACAATTTCGTTTAGATATTCATATTTTTCAAAACCAAACATCGATACCTTCGCGCCGGTTTTCTTTAGGTAGGAAAATAGTTCTGCTTCCCTTTTGTCCCCGCCAATAATTAAAATGTTCATATCCCGCAGAAAGGTACCCATGAGTCCTCACCTCTCATCCAAAAAACCGGATAAAGCGCCTGGGAAAATTGCATTATTTATTTTGATGTATTTGCGTCCTCTTTTATGTTATGAGGGAAATGATTGAGGTGTGAGGAAATATTTGAAGAATTGTTTTACAGAGGGTAAAATGCGCAGTTAAAAAAAACGCCGATTTCTCGGCGCTTAGCTTGCTTGAATATTTTTTTGCTCCCTAATACGATTCCACTTCCTCGGCTCCAAAACGTTTTAGAACGGAGGATACTTTAGGGGTTTCATCCTCGTTCGCTTTCAGGGTGACAAGAATATCCCCCTGTTTAACCCTTTCTTCGAGATGGCGGCCGCTTTCTTCCGGAATACCAAAATCAACGAGACCTCCGACGAGACCCCCGCCAACAATTCCTGTTAAAAAGGCAGCCAGGGGACCTGCGGCAATAATTGGCCCAACACCGGGTATCAGCAGGGCCCCCGCCCCGGCGAGCAAGCCGGCAATGCCCCCTATGGCGCCGCCTGTCAGCGCTCCGTCGCTGACATCCTGTCCGCTCATGGTGAAGCCCTGGCCCCCGCCTCCATCCGCACCTCCCTGTCTGCCTCCTTGTTTATTGTCTCTGGCAATAAGGGATATTTCCCTTTCGTCAAACCCCTGACGTTTTAGTTCGTTAATTGCCTCTTTGGCCCGCTCCTCACTACGGAAAATACCGACAACTGCTTTTGCCATAGCCCGTTGCCTCCTTTTTTGGATTTTACTTATAAAGGTAGTATTTCCTACTCCATTTCTTCTATGCGGACCGGCAAAAGAGAGCATAACCAGTTGGTTAATTCCACTAAAATGCGCCTGTATGGCCGAACCCCCCATCGCCCCGCAAAGAAGGAGGCAGCTCTTCCGTCTGAACCAATCTTACTGCCGGGAGGGCATGAATAACGAGCTGTGCAATTCTTTCCCCCCTCCCAATGGTATAATCGTTTGGTCCAAGGTTAATCAGCAGAACCTTTATCTCCCCCCGGTAATCGGCATCGATCGTTCCCGGAGCATTTAAAACGGTTATTCCATGTTTAAGAGCTAGTCCGCTCCTAGGGCGCACCTGGGCTTCAAAACCGCATGGGATAGCCATCATTATACCGGCGGGAACCAGTGCAAATTTGCCCGGTTCAAGAACAATTTCACTTTCCACAGCGGCAAAGATATCCATCCCCGAGGCCTCCTCGCTCATATAACGCGGCAGGGGGAGATCCCTGGCATGATCGAGTTTTTTTATCATTACATGTACTTCTTTGGGCATTGTGCCACCACCCCGTTTAATAGTTGCCTTGACATTCTCAGAGCGATGATATTTGATCCGGTTTTCACCGCAATGTTCATCACCCTGTTCCAAAGTATAGGCTTCATGCTTTTTTTTGTCAATTAAACGGGGGGCTTTGGGGCGCCTGGAAATGCTTAGCCCCATATTTCCACAGCGAGGCGGTATCCGTAGGAAGAAGTTTTTATGAGGATCAGGCCATCGGTATTATTCCTGAATTTAAAATCGAGATAATCGGAAACCGTGGCATCTTTGCCGCGGGGAACATAGCCCACCGGACGGCTATGGGGAAACCTTTGCACGACCTGGAGCTTTGCATTCATTACAGCATTGTAAAGAGTCGTGGAAACCTGGCAAACTCCCCCCCCATACCCTGGGACTACAGAACCGCCCACGATAATGGGAGCAAGCTTATAACCCCTTTCGGCCACCCGGGGCCCGGTCGCCTCATTAAATGAAAAAACCTCCCCCGGCGCCAACAGATAATTATGAAGCGATTGGGCTGCCAGGCGGATGTTTTCGCCCCTGCCCCCGTTGCCAAAACCAGTAACATAAGATCCCTTTCTATGGCAAATATTCTGTAAGAGATCGGCTGTTATCTCCGGATCCAATTCAATAAAAACAGGGTAATGCGTCGTCCGCGGCTGGGCGTTCATGATCAGATGCACGGTTGCCTGTATATCTATTTTTTTCCCGTATTGTTCCGGCAAAATTTCTCCGGAAAGCGGATCGAGGTAAGCATTGCGGGGCCTGACCAATAATTCCCCGTTCAGCGCCCGAACGAGGCTGATGACCTCTTCCTCCAGTTTTCGTTCCAAGGGGATATCTGTTAAGAAGACGCCTCTGGCCACACCATGTTTTAGCCGGAGGTAGCTTTCCCGAATATTGAAAGTCAGGCAGCCGGAGACAAATAGCAGGATAATTAGCAGAAGAGTCGTTCCCTTTAAAGTGAGGACAGTTATATTTCTCATTTTTCAGGTTCCAAATGTTCAGGCAGCGGGGGATTATGGGGACTGAGAAGCTCTTGCAGCGTAACGAGGGCAAACCCTTTCTCCTTGATGAGCGGTATCGCCTCCTGCAGGAAAAGGACTGTGTCACCGGTTGGATGCATGAGCACAATCGCTCCCTCATGGATCTTTTCCGTAACCCTTTCATGCATTTTGGCCACGCCCGGTTCCATCCAATCGACGGTATCCAGCGTCCACAAAACCGTTCTCATCCCGCTGCGGGATACGGTTTCCAGGACAAGGGGGTTATATTCGCCTTTATGGGGTGAAAAGTAGTGGGGCGCCGTTCCCGTTATATCAAAAATAAGGCTGTTAACCTCCTCCAGACCCTTTTCTATCTCCGGGGCGGATAATTCCGTATAAACCAAGCTATCCGTATGCCCATGATTAGCCAGGAGGTGCCCCCCGCGGAATATTTCCTCCATTAATCCCCTATTTTTCTGCGCCCACTTTCCCACAACGAAAAAGGTCCCCCGGGCATCTTCAGCCTGGAGAATATTCAGCATGGGCTGAATATATTCCGAGCCCCAGGCAACATTGATCATCAGAGCAACCTCTTTTTTGGCATCATTTCCCTTCCTGATCACGGCAGAAGGATAATCGGCCAGGGTAATTTGCGGGGCGACAGGCTCATAAACGGGCGCAACTTTTTCCCCGGACCCGGCGGACATTATCCTATTGATCGTCTCCAGTTCATTGATCCTGTATCCCCAGATCTCGGGAATGATGGTATTTTCCCGGGAATTATAACTTGCATTAACGGGACTGATCTGCCATTCCACAAATTTAGCCGCAAATATTTCTTCCACCTGTTCCCTGGTTCTTCCCCCCAGGGGCTCACCCATGAACACGACATCCTGCTCGGCCCGGGTAAGCGATCGCTCGAATAAACGATAAAGAGGGTTCATCCACAATAAAAGGCCGCCCGACAGGAAAATAAAAGCCAGGATGAAAACAATGGATCTCATCCCCTTTTTCGAACCAAAATAGGCCACAAACAAATGGTCCGCCTCCCCTTAGCCCATAATTTCTTCCGGCGTGCCAATCCGGTATCCTTTCCATTGTAAAAAACTAATAATGTCAGGCAGATTTTCCTGAATACGCGGTGCTGAAGTATGGAAGAGGATCACCGCGCCATCGTGCAGCCGTTCCTCAAGGCGGGAGATGATCAGTTCGCCTTCATAATCGGAAAGCATTAAGGTATTAATGCTCCACAAAAGGGTCATACAGCCATGTTCATGGGCAAGACTGACTATGCGGGCGTTATATTCTCCATATGGTGGGCGAAAAAATAGGGGCTGGTATTTTAGTTGTTCGAGGCAAACTTGATTGAAGCCCTGGATTTCAGCTATAATTTCATCCTCGCCAAGAGGCGGCAATCTGCGGTGTGAGTAAGTATGGTTGCCAAGATGATGGCCCGACAGGACGATTTCCAAAGCAGTGTCCGGGTATCTTTTGATCCATTCCCCGCTGGCAAAAAAAAGGGCCTGGATCTCGCTGCTTTCAAGGATTTGTAAGATATCCCCAACCGGTTCCTCCTCCCATAGAACATTAAAGGTAAAAAAGACGGTCCTCGGCGTTTTTCCCCCCTGATAGACGGGTTCCGGCGGATCGGAGGCTCTCGTCGGCAAGGCCAGGCTAATAGCAAAAATCCCGATAACGATCACTGTAAGGCTTAAAAAAAAAGAGGCTTTTTCATTATTTCAAACCTCTCCTTGGTGTTATATTTAATTATTATTACAGTTAAAGGGGAGTTATTCCCCTTTAACCCAGAAAATTTTAAAGGCACGGCCCCTTGCCGGAGCGGCCTGTTCTTTACCTTCTGCTGAACCTGTTATGCCTTTGCCTGGAGGAGGGCGCCCCCTCAGAGCGGGCTTTGCCCCTACCCTCGGTATCTCCCTCGGATGAGTCTGCTGCAGGCGGCAGGGCATCTTTTCTCGACAGGTTAATCCTTCCCTTCTCATCGATATCGAGTACTTTAACCATAACCTGATCCCCCACCTTGACCACATCCTCAGTCTTATTGACCCTGGTTCTTTCCAGGTGGGAAATATGGATGAGGCCCTCCTTCCCGGGAAGCACTTCAGCAAAGGCGCCATATTTCTCCGTTCTGGTTACCCTGCCCAGATAAATGCGGCCTGGTTCCACGTCGGCAGTCAATGTCTCAATGATCTCCTGTGCTTTCTGTGCAGCGGCGGCATCCAGGGCAACAATAAATATCTTGCCGTCAGGCTCGATATTAATATCCACGCCGGTTTCACTAATAATCCGGTTGATTACCTTTCCGCCCGGCCCGATAACGTCCCTGATTTTATCCGTGCTGATCTGCATGGTAAAGATGCGCGGCGCATAGTCGGATAAATTCGGCCTGGGAGCGCTTATTACGCTTTCCATCTTATCCATGATGTAAAGGTAACCATCCCTGGCTTTCTCCAGGGCCCTGCCCAATATTTCACGGGACAACCCCTTGACTTTGATATCCATTTGCAATGCGGTAATGCCGCTCCTCGTTCCTGCCACTTTAAAATCCATATCCCCAAGGAAATCTTCGATCCCCTGGATATCGGAGAGGATGGCAATCTCATCTTCTTCTTTTATTAAGCCCATGGCTATGCCGGCCACCGAAGCTTTAACGGGGACGCCGGCATCCATCAAAGAGAGTGATGATGCGCAGACGCTGCCCATGGAGGTCGAACCGTTGGATTCCAGGACTTCCGATACAAGGCGAATTGTATAGGGAAAATCATCCTCCGGGGGAATCACTGCGGAAAGCGCCCTCTCCGCCAAGGCGCCATGGCCAATTTCCCTTCTGCCCGGCCCCCGCATAAACCCGGTTTCCCCGACGCTGTAGGGAGGAAAATTATAATGGTGTATAAAACGCTTGGATTCTTCCAGCCCCAGTCCGTCCAAAATCTGCATATCCCTCAAAGCCCCCAGGGTACAGATATTGAGCACCTGGGTTTGCCCTCTGGTAAAAAGACCCGATCCATGTGTCCTTTTGAACAATCCGACTTCAGAAGTAATGGGCCTTATCTCATCCCAGGATCTTCCATCCGGACGGACGCCATCGCGCAGGATCATAGAGCGAAGGGTTGTTTTGATATAGGCATTCAACGCTTCCTTAATTTCGCTTTCACGTTCCGGATAGAGCTCGCTAAAATGAAGGACCGTTTCCTCTTTGGCTAGATCTAAGGCCTGTTCTCTTTCCAGTTTTTCTTCGATCCGGAAGGCGTTTTTAATTTTGCCGGCACAAAAATCCTCCACCTCCCGGCTGAGTTCCGGCTCGATCTGCAAAACCGGGAACTCCATCTTTTCCTGGCCGACTTTTTCCACCATTTCCTTTTGCAGGCGGATTATCTCTTTAATTACTTCATGACCGGCTAAAATGGCCTCCAGGACCTGCTCACCGGGAACCTCCCTGGCCCCGGCCTCGATCATTAAAATAGCGTCTTCCGTCCCGGCAACGACAAGATTCAGGGTACTACTTTCGCTTTGCTCCACCGTTGGATTTATTACCGGCAGGCCATCGATCAGGCCGACGTTAACCGCGGCGACGGGACCGGCAAAAGGAATTTTGGAGATGGAAAGAGCGGCGGAAGCGCCGATAATTGCCAGGGGTTCGGGCACGCAATCCTGATCGATAGAGAAGACGGTGGTAACGATATGGATCGAATTCCTGAATTTTGAAGGGAAAAGCGGCCTTAGCGGCCTATCGGTCAGCCTATCGGCAAGAATGGCTTTTTCCGTCGGGCGCCCTTCCCGCTTGATAAAGCCGCCGGGTATTCTCCCCACGGCATAGAGTCTTTCCTCAAAATCAACGGTCAGCGGAAGAAAATCTGCCCCTTCCCGGGGTTCATCAGCAACGGTTGCTGTTACCAAAAGCGTTGTATCACCGTAGCTAACCATAACAGAGCCACTTGCTTGTTTGGCAACTTTTCCGGTCTCCAAAGTAAGCAGGCGGCCAGCTACTTCGATAGTAAATACCTCCAAATAACAAACCTCCCTTTAAAAGCTAAAAACCTGTTGCTCAGTTTTTCCGCCTATTTTCTCAGGCCTAATTTTCCTAAAATGCTTCTATACCTTTCCGGGCTTTTATCACGTAAATAATTTAGCAATCCCCTTCTTTTTCCCACCATTTTTAACAACCCCCGGCGGGAATGAAAATCCTTTTTATGTTCCTTGAGATGCTCTGTTAACTGGTTAATCCTTTTTGTTAACATAGCAATCTGTACCTCAGGAGAACCCGTATCGCTGCCATGGGTTCTATGCTCCTGGATAATGTCGTTTTTAGCCTGGCTTGATAGTGCCAATCGGCTCACCCCCTTATTTTTGCGCCTATCCCTAGCGGACTTGGCAAAATTCTATCATATGCCCGTTGCTTTGTAAACAAAGGTGATTATTGCGCTGCTTTCCAGACCTATGATCACCTGTTTACACCATCTTGGCATACTCTTCAGCAATTAATTTTCTGGCCCGTTTTTCATCGGATTGTATCTGTTTGATCAATAAACCAGCTTCTGAAAAATGTTTTTCACTTCTAATTTTGTTCAAAAACGCGAGTGTTAATTCTTCCCCATAAAGATCCCCGCTGAAGTCCATGAGGTAAACTTCAACAGAAATCTCATTGCCTTCTGCAAATGTTGGTTTTTTCCCGATATTGGTTAAAGAAAAAAACCTTTTCCCGCCCCATGTGGCCAGGGTCAGATAGACGCTGTTTTCCGGTATAAGTAAACCGGGGGGGATCTTCAGGTTCGCCGTGGGATACCCCAGGCTCCTGCCACGCCCTTCACCATGCACCACCCGGCCGGTCAGAGCAAAATAATCCCCCAAAAAAACAGCGGCACTGGTTACATCGCCTTTGCTGACTAGATCGCGGATCAGGGAACTGCTGACAATTTCACCCCCCAGCATCACCGGCGGCACGATTTCCACCTCATAGCCAAGCTTTTCGCCCCACCTCAACAGATCATGGGAGGTCCCCTGCCCCCGGAAGCCGAATGAATAATCATAGCCGATGATAATTTCCCCCACATTTAATAAGCCCACTAAATAATTTCTCACAAAATTATAGGGGGACAAACCGGAAAATTCCGGGGTGAAATCCTCGACGATTAGATAATCCACCCCCCACTTGGCCAGCATTTCAGCCCTTTCTTTTATTGTGGAGAGAAGCAAAAGATTGGACTTGGGAAAAAGAATTTTGACCGGATGGGGATCCAGCAGAAAAACGGCACATTTTAAGTCTTCGCTCCGGGCTATTTCCCTGGCTTTATCAATAATTTTCTTATGTGCCAGATGCAAACCGTCAAAATTCCCCAGAGCAATGGCCAGTGATTTCTGTTCCTTTATATAGGAAAAATTTTTGGCTCCATGTATTATTTTCATTATCCCACCAACCGTCAGGAAGACTTTAAAACTTTTTCCGGCTTTAAATAAAACAGATTATCCTTATCCTTTTTCCAGCGGGCCAGCAGAATAAAAGTACTTTTTTTAGTATATACTGGCAGCAGCGTTTCGTCAACGGGCCTGGGCAGCAGCTGGCCATATTTTTCGAGCAGGCAGGGATAGGCGAGGAAACGCCCCTGGCGCAAATGGCTGATTTCCATCTCTTCTAAAAACAATTTCTCATTTCCCTGAAAAAGATAATCGAGAGGAAGCAGAAGTTCGGCAATTCTATTGTTGCGCTGGAGCTCTGCCAGCTCCTCCACTGTATGCGCATTCTCAAGGGTAAAAGCACCGACCTGCTTTCTCAACAGGAAAGACAGGTGGCCCCCGCACCCTAGAAAATCACCTATCTGGGAACATAGAGTGCGGATATATGTCCCTTTTGAACATTTCACCTCGAACAGTATTTTTGCGGGGAAATAAAACTCGATCAATTTTAATGAATAAATGTAAACCTTTCTTGGTTGGCGATCGACGTTTATCCCTTGGCGGGCATACTGGTACAGCTTCTTTCCCTTTCTTTTTACCGCTGAGTACATGGGGGGAATCTGCTGAATTTCCCCCTGGAAAAGCATAAAAACCTTTTCAATATCAGCTGCAGTCAGGGGGGGCACCTCCCTCTCCTCTGTAATATTTCCGGAGGAGTCCTCTGTATCGGTAGCAATCCCCAACTGCATCTCCGCTCTATACAATTTGTCGAGCTCGAGAAGATAAGGCGAAAGCCTCGTCGCCTTGCCGAGCAGTATGGGCAGCACTCCGCTGGCGCCGGGATCCAGGGTTCCCCCGTGGCCGACCTTGACGGCAGGGAAAAGCTCCCTTATCTTTTTGACAAGATCATGAGAGGTCATGCCGGATGGTTTTATGATATTAAGAAAGCTGTCCATTTCCCTTACCCCAAAAAAAGTTGCTAATCAATTAACTGCGAAATTTTTTGTATGACCATCTTCTCTATCTCCCCGGGCTTCCCCAAAATAGAGCACCCGGAAGCACGGGGATGCCCTCCGCCGCCCAGAGAAAAGGCCACAGAAGAAATATCAACATTCTTGGAACGAAAACCTACCCTTGTTTCCCCAGAAAGGGTGTGATGAAAAAAGACCCCGACCTCCACCCCGCTTATGTTTTTGGCATAGTTTATATAACCCTCCAGTTCAGAAGAACCTACACCATATCCAGCCAGCGTCTCATCATCCACGCTCATCCAGGCAACCCTTCCGGACTCATCCATTTTTAGTGATTGGAGGCTATCCCTTAGGAGGGAAAAGGAGGCAAAGGAGATCTCATCAAAAATTTTCATGCTGACAAAGGCGGGATTGACCCCCTTTTCCAGTAGCTTCCCGGCAATATACATCGTTTGTGGAGACGTATTTTCATATTTAAAGGAACCCGTATCCGAGGCCAGCGCGATATATAAAAAAAGGCTCATCTCTTTGGTTAGCTCTATCTGCAGCCCCTCAATTAATTTATAAATAATTTCCCCAGTTGCCGCCGCAGAAGGATCGAGCAGATTATAATGGCCATACTGCACGTTGGTCCCATGGTGATCGATGTTAAAAAGCTTATCCAACCCCAGCACATCTTCCTTCATATAATCCAATCGTTCCAAATCGCTGCAATCGAGAATAAATGCCAGGGTAGGAATATTTCCCGGGGGGTTAAAAGTGCGGGATATATTTATATCCGGAATAAATGAAGAATATTTGAGAGGAATATCATCAGGGCAAAATAGCCGGACTTTCTTTCCTTTCTGCTCCAGGGCCCTCCCCCATGCCAGGGAAGAGCCGATAGCATCCCCATCGGGCCGGACATGGGTAAAGATATAAATCTGTTCATATTCCTGTAGGAGGATCTCCAAATCAACATCGGTCATTCTTGCTTTTCATCTCCCGCCTCGCTATTTAATGTTCTGAGGACTTTATTAATATGAGCGCCGTATTCGAGGGAACGATCGAGGCGAAATTCCACTTCCGGAGTATGGCGCAGCCTAATTCTTTTCCCCAATTCCGAGCGAATGAAACCGGAAGCTTTCCCCAATGTCTTTAAAATTCCTTCCTGCTCTTCGTGATCCCCAAAAACGCTCACGTAAATTTTGGCATAACCGAGATCCCTTGAAACATCCACATCCGTGACGCTGATCATCTTATACAGCCCGGGATCTTTAATTTCCAGCCGGAGAATATCGCTAACTTCTTCTTTGATCCTTTCAGCAACTCTTTGGGTCCTCTGCTTGGACATCGGATACCCTCCTCGGGAGCATATTACAACGGCGTTACCTTCCGGGATTGGAAAGCCTCCAGGATATCGACCTCTTTCAGATCGTTAAAATTTTCCAAAAGGATACCGCATTCAAACCCGCTGGTAACCTCCTTGACATCGTCCTTAAAACGCTTGAGGGACTCTAGTTTCCCCTCGTGGATAACCTTGCCATCACGAATTACCCTAATGCCCGCATTCCTCTTAATTACCCCTTCAAGCACATAGGAACCGGCCACGGTTCCCAGCTTGGAAACCTTAAAGAGATGCCTGATTTCCGCCTGGCCAAGAACGACCTCTTCGTATTCCGGCTCCAGCATTCCATTAATAGCAGCCTTAACGTTTTCAATGATCTCATAAATCACACGGTAAAGGCGTATATCAACCTCTTCCCTTTCGGCCAGCTTTCTGGCGTTGGGTTCGGGGCGGACGTTGAAACCAATAACAATGGCGTTCGAGGCTGAGGCGAGCATGATATCAGATTCGGTTATCGCCCCCACCCCGGTATGGATAATCTTTATCCTCACCTTATCGTCTTCAATCTTTTGCAGGGAGTCCTGCAGCGCTTCTGCCGATCCCTGGACATCAGCCTTAATGATGATATTTAGATCGATTTCCGTTTCCTGAGCCTGATTAAAAAGATCCTCAAGGGATACCTTTTGTACCTTATGCAGGGTCGCTTCCCGCAGCTTTTCTCCTCTTTTTAGGGCTATTTGCTTGACAAGCTTTTCATCCCTGACGACCATAAAATTATCCCCGGCCTGTGGAACCTCATTAAGGCCTAAAATCTCCACGGGAACAGATGGATCGGCCTTTTTAATCCTTTTCCCCTTGTCATCGAGCAACGCCCTGATCTTGCCATAGATCGTCCCGCAAATGATCGGATCGCCGATTTTCATTATCCCATCCTGAATGAGAACTGTAGCCACCGGGCCCCGCCCCTTATCCAGCTTGCCCTCGATAACCGACCCCTTGGCCGGCCGTGAATAATCGGCCTTCAGCTCGGCCATCTCAGCCACCAATAAGATCATTTCCAGAAGATCGCCCAGGCCTTCCCCTTTTTTGGCGCTTACGGGCACACAAATAGTATTCCCGCCCCAATCCTCGGGGATTAAACCTGCTTCGCTGAGCTGCTGTTTGACCCTGTCCGCATTGGCGGCGGGTTTGTCTATTTTATTGATAGCAACGATGATAGGCACTCCTGCAGCCTTGACGTGGTTAATAGCCTCGATGGTTTGCGGCATAACCCCGTCATCTGCCGCTACGACGAGAATGGCGATATCCGTTACCTGTGCGCCCCGTGCGCGCATGGCCGTAAAAGCCTCGTGCCCAGGCGTATCGAGGAAAATGATCCTTTTGCCGCTCACCTCCACCATACAGGCGCCAATATGCTGCGTAATACCGCCGGCTTCAGAGGCAATAACGTTTGTCTCCCTGATGGAATCGAGAAGGGATGTCTTGCCGTGATCGACGTGGCCCAAAACCGTGACAACCGGGGGCCTGAGGCGAAGCTGCTCCCCTTCTTCGCTTTCATCAAGGGTTAACAGTTCCTGCTCGGCGGGATCGGGCGTAAGTTCAAACTTTATATCATATTCTTCCGATAAAATGGCCAGGGTATCCTCATTCAGCGGTTGATTGATATTGGAAATTATGCCCACAGTCAAAAGCTTGCCAAGTATTTCGGAGGTCTGGACATTCAGCCTCCCCGCCAGCTCACCTACAGTTACCCTTCCTTCGAGGCGGAGGACTTCATCGGGTATTGCTTTTTTCTCCAGGGCAGCCCTGGCGGCCTTTCTTGCTTTGCGGCTTACTTTTACGGGTTTCGTTTTTTTTGCCCTGGCCTTAGCGGGCACGGCCTTTGTTTTTTCCTGAACATTACCCGGGGAGGCCTTGGCTTTCTTATCCCCTCCGACAGCCCTTTTTTCCGTTTTCCCGGCCGGCTCGCTCTTGGCAGGCGTTTTTTCACCCGTTGTCAGGGCCTCCATCACCCGCTTGGCTTCTTCTTCCTCCATGGTACTCATATGGTTTTTTACATCGATATGCAGTTCCTTAAGAACTGTAATTAATTTTTTACTGTTGATCCCCAATTCTTTAGCTAACTCGTATACTCTCACTTTTCCCATACACTACACCTCCATTTTATAAACCTCCTTGAGTTGTAAAGAAATACATGAAGGTCACCTGTTCTCCAGTTGCTCTTTAAGAGAAGCAATAATATGCTCGGGTATGGGGCTTTCAAGGCTCTTTGACAGCCCCTTCCCTTTAATTGCTTTTTTCAGGCAATCAGCAGAAGGACAAATATAGGCGCCCCTTCCCGCTTTTTTACCGGTAAAATCCAGTTCGATCTCCCCCTGAGGGGTTCGAACCACCCTGATCAGCTCCTTTTTTACTTTCGACTGGCGGCACCCCAGGCACATCCGCATGGGCAGCTTGCGTTTACGGAGCATCGGCAATCCCTTCTTCTTCAAAATTATTTTGGTCCATCCCGGCGTCGCCGACGTCCCCATCAATTGTTGCGCCGGTGCTGCTTTCCTCCTGGGAATTGCCGTCATCCTGAAGGCTGCCTTCCTCTTGGGGACTGCTCTCTCCCTCGGGACTGCCCTCCTCCTGGGAGCTGCTCCCCCTAAATTTTTCCATATAGCTTGATTCACTGATGATATCGATTTTCCATCCGGACAGTTTGGCGGCCAGGCGAACATTCTGCCCTTCCTTGCCGATGGCCAGCGATAGCTGGTAATCCGGAACAACCACTATTGCCGATTTGTTTTCCGGATGTGTCTGCACTTTTACCGTTTTAGCCGGGCTGAGGGTGCTGGCGATAAAGATCTCCGGGTCTTCATTCCATTCGATAATATCAATTTTTTCCCCTCTTAATTCATTGACGATGGCCTGAACCCTGGAACCCCTTGGGCCGACGCAGGCGCCCACCGGATCGACTTCTTTTTTCCGGGAATGGACGGCAATCTTGGATCTGTTCCCGGGTTCGCGGACCACACCTTTTACTTCGACGATACCATTATAGAGCTCCGGGACCTCGAGTTCAAACAATCGCCGGAGAAGCCCCGGATGAGTTCTGGAAATATAAATTTGCGGTCCCTTATTCGTTTTTTTCACTTCAAGAATGAATGCCTTGACCCGATCGCCCTGTTTATAATTTTCCCGGGGAATTTGTTCAGCCGGTGACAATATGGCCTCTGTTTTTCCCAGGTTAATAATGGCATTTTTTTGTTCAAAGCGATGAATGACACCCGTAATGATATCCTCTTCCCGATCGATAAATTCTTCATAGATCATTTCCCGTTCCGCCTCGCGGATGCGTTGGATAACGACCTGTTTTGCCGTTTGGGCGGAGATCCGTCCAAAATTTTTGGGCGTAACCTCAACCTCAAGAATATCCCCGTTTTTGCAAAGCGGGTTGCTCTGGCGGGCTTTGTCCACATGTATTTCCTGCTGCGGGTTTGTTACTTTCTCGACGACATCCAAGCAGGAAAAAACCTTGATTTCCCCTGTTTCCTTTTCGATATTTACCCTCACATTATAGGCAGAATTAAAGTTGCGTTTATAGGCAGAAATCAGCGCTGCCTCGATTGCCTCGAACAAGATTTCCTTTTTAATGCCTCTTTCCTTCTCAATAGCTTCCAGCGCCAGCATAAAATCCTGATTCACTTTCCACTACCCCCTTTTTTATCATAGAGGTTAGCCTTGGATATATTTTGAAAAGGAATCTCAATCTCTTCCTTTTCCCTTTTTAAAAGCAGGCTGTTTTCCCGAACCTCAGCCAGGATGCCGGTGAAATTCCTGGAACCGTCTATCTTGTCGATCGTCCTGATTTTTACTGTCTCACCCTGAAACCTGAGGAAGTCTTTTTTCCTTTTCAAAGGCCTTTCCGCTCCCGGCGAAGAGACTTCAAGTATGTAGCTCGAAGGGACAGGATCGTTAAGATCGAGGAGCTCCCCCAGGGACTTGCTCACCGTTTCGCAATCCTCGATGAAAACTCCTCCTGCTTTGTCGATATAAATGATAATATGGTATCCCTTGGCGGTAGTCCTAAAATCGACCCCCACCAGTTCCGTCCCCGAAGCCCCAGCCGCCTCAGCCGCCAGTTCTTCAACAACACCCCTGATTTTCTTCATATCCATACCTTTTTAGTCCCCTTAAACATCCTTTAAGAATAAAGAGTGGGGCAAAACCCACTCTTCGCGCCGAACGAACACTTTTATTCCTTAACCATGCTAATTTTATCATATCCTTACTATGTATGCAAGTTTAAGACCGCTGCTTTTACCTTAGGGAATTAACCCGTGTTAAATACTTGATAATTTCCCAGTACATTTTCATTCTGGCCGCCATACCCTTCCAAACGCCGAGTTTTTCTTCCTTCATGACATGGGACATATCCCTGAGCAGGACCTCTTTGACGACGATTTTTGACGACTCCACAAAACGCGTCAGGGCAACCTCCACGCCAAAACGGGCCACGTCCAAATCAGATATCTGTTCCAACAAAAAGAACTTTAAGGCTCTTTGCCCTGAAAGATATGGCGCCATTTTCTGGGCCAGATCCGTGGCGATTCTGCCCTTCTCAAAAAGTCCGATGGTCATATCCGCTTCACCGTTGATCACCGGGTGAAGAAGATTATAGACATGCAATGGGGTAAGCCCCAGCAAATCTGCATCCAGGAAAAGGACAACGTCAGCCTTGATGTTGTCAATGCCTGCCTTGATCGCTCCTCCTTTTCCCCGGTTCTCCTGCAGCTCCACGATCTCCACATCATATTTACGGGCAACCTGAACAGTATTATCCGTTGAACCATCGCTGACGACAATTATTTTTTTAACCAAAGAAACCTTTTTTAGGACGGATAAAACTTCCCCAATTGTTCTTTCTTCGTTATAAGCCGGGATGATAGCCATAACATCCATACAATATCCTCCGTTCCCCCCGCTTTTATCTTTGGGAAAATACTGAAGATGCCAGCTTTTGCAGCTCGATCAAAAATTCCTCTTCCAATTTTTCAGCCGGAACTTTTTTTAGGAACTCCCCTTTTTTAAACAGAATAGCATCCCCGCCGGCGCCGGAAACCCCCAGATGCGCCTCCTTTGCTTCCCCGGGCCCATTAACGGGGCAGCCCATGACAGCAATTTTAAGGGGGGCCGTTATATCTTTTGTCAGGGTTTCGATTTTCCTTACCAATCCATCGAGATCGATTTTGCACCTGGCACATGTCGGACAGGAAATAATCTCCGGACCAAAAGATCTCAGTCCAACCGACTGTAAAATTTTTTTGGCTGCAGTAACTTCCTCCACCGGATCCCCAGTTAGTGATACCCGAATCGTATCCCCAATTCCTTTTAGCAAAAGGGATCCGATGCCAATAGAAGATTTAATTATCCCGCCAAGCCCCCTGCCTGCTTCGGTCACGCCTATATGCAGCGGATAGAAAGTTTTTGCAGCAATTTTTTCATACACTTCCACTGTTGAAGAAACACTGGTCATCTTCAGGGATAAAATAATATTTTCAAACCCATTTTTCTCCATATAATCAATAGCCCTAAGGGTGGATTCAATGAGGGCCTCTGACAGCCTCCCTTCATACCTGGCCATCATTTCCCTTTCCACAGAACCGGAATTGACCCCGATGCGCAGGGGGATGCCCCGCTCTTTCGCTGCAGAAATAATGCGCTCAAAGTTCCTGACCCCCCCCAGGGTGCCTGGATTAATCCTAACCTTGTCCACACCCTGGTTAATGGCCATCACCGCCAGTTCGGCACTAAAATGAATATCGGCGATGAGGGGTATGGAAATATTGTTTTTAATGACACCGAGGGCTTTGGCGGAAGCCTCATCGGGAACGGCCACCCTGACCAGTTCACAACCGGCCTCAATAAGCCTGTTAATCTGCTTTACCGTGGCCTCTACATCGCTGGTATCGGTATTGGTCATGGATTGAATGGAAACGGGGGCATCGCCCCCGACAGGCATCTTTCCCACCATTTTAGCAATAGAAAATCTTTTCACCGGCAGCGCCTCCAAATTGTGTTAAAGGATAAGACGGGTGATATCCTGGAAAGCAATAAAAATCATGAGTAGGATTAAAAAGGTAAAGCCAATAAAATGAATGATGCCTTCTTTTTGGGGATCGATCGGTCTGCCCCGGACCCCCTCCACAAGCAAAAAAAGCAGTCTGCTTCCATCGAGAGCAGGGATGGGAAGCAAATTGATAATCCCCAGGTTAATGCTGATAATCGCTGTCAGCGAAAAAAGATTGCTGATCCCCTCCTGCATAACTTCGCCGATAACGCTGACAATGCCGATAGGACCGGTTACTTCTGCAGGAATTATGCGCAAGATCATCTGATAAAGTCCCACAAAAATAAGTTTTATCCAAAAAAAGAAATAACTAAAACCGAGGGCGATGGAGGAAAAGAAATCATATTTTTTATACACCGGAGCGATACCGATCAGCCCCTTGCCATCCGCCTCCTCCGGGACAATGGGAATAAAAAGATCTTTCTTGTTTCTTTGGATATGGAAGGTGAGTTGCTTCTGTGGGTGGGCATTAATCGTGGAAACCACGCTGTCCCAATCATTCATCCTGATTCCGTCAATTTCCATGATGAGATCGTTTTCCTCAATCCCTGCCTCAAAAGCCCGGCTCTGGGGAACAACGGAGCCAACCCGGGGGGAATCGGTTTTAGGCACTCCGAGAAATAGAAAAAAAATCAAAACGAGCAGGACGATCGCCAGTAAAAAATTAGCAAATGAACCGGCGGCAATAACGCCCAATCGCTTGAATAATGGCTTTTCCTGGAAGTTGCCCTCCATAGGAAGATCCTCCGGGTCTTCCCCCAGCATGCGGCAGGATCCTCCCAGGGGGAAGAGGCGCAGCGAGTAACGGGTCTCCCCTTTTTCCCAGGCAAAAAGCACCTTGCCAAACCCGATAGCAAATTCCAGGACACGAATTTTAGCCCACCTGGCCACTAAAAAGTGGCCGAGCTCGTGAACAAAAATGAGCAATCCAAAGATAATAATGGAAGCAATAATCGTTCCGGCCATCACTATTTCTCCTTTTTTATCCTTCGTAACACTTCTGATGTTTCTTCCCTGGCCCACTGATCAGCACCGATTATCTGCCATAAATCAGGATTCAGTAGAAGTGAATGCCTTTTCATTACTTCATCTAGGACAAGAGGTATCTGTAAAAAAGATATCTCCCCCCTTAAAAAATATTCCACGGCCAACTCGTTGGCAGCATTGAGGACAGCCGGCATGGTTCCGCCTTTTTTCCCGGCGCTATAGGCCAGCTCCAGGCAGGGGAAACTCTCCTCATCCGGCGGGCGAAATGTAAGGGCGGCATAATCCTCCAACCGTAGATGTGAAAAGTTATTTTCCCATCTTTCGGGATAACTGAGGGCATACTGGATGGGAAAGAGCATGCTGGGCAGGCTCATCTGTGCAATAAGCGAGCCATCAATGAAATGCACCATGGAATGGACAATGCTTTGGGGGTGAACCGCAACCTCGATTTGCTCGTACTGCAGATCAAAAAGCCAGCGGGCCTCGATTACCTCAAAACCTTTATTCATCAGCGTCGCCGAATCGATGGTTACCTTGTCGCCCATCGTCCAATTGGGATGTTTGAGCGCCTGGGAAGCGTTCACGCCAGCCAGCTCATTCCTGTTCAGGCCCAAAAACGGGCCGCCCGACGCAGTTAAAATGATTTTTTTAACCTCTTTTGTTCCTCCGGCACGGAGACATTGGAAAATGGCAGAGTGTTCGCTATCCACCGGCAAAATGGCCGTTCCCTTTTCCCTGGCCTTCTCCATGACAAGCCGGCCTCCAGCCACCAGCGTCTCCTTATTGGCCAAAGCAATTGTTTTCCCTGCCTCGACAGCTGAGAGGGTCGGCCTAAGGCCGCTAAATCCCACCACAGACATAACGACGAGTGAAGAATCGGGCCAGGCGGAAAGTTCGTTCAGTCCGTCTTCCCCCGCCAAAATCTTTATTTTTGACCCCTTTAGTCTCTCTTTTATTTCCCTTGCCTTTCCTTCATCCTTCACGGCAATAACAGCCGGCTTATATTTCCTCACCTGTTTTTCTAGCAGATCAATGTTTGTGTTAGCGGAAAGCCCGATAACTTTAAATCTCTCCGGCTGTTGATCGATCACTTGCAGCGTCTGCGTTCCAATAGAACCTGTTGAACCCAGTATGGTTATGCCCTTGGCCATAAGTTCTCCTCATAAAGTTTGTCTTAGTTATTATATCATACCAAAAAAAGTATTTTATTCCACTTTAAATCAAATAATACAGACAAAGATAATAGAGCGGCGCCGTAAAAAAAAGGCTGTCAAAACGATCCAGGATGCCCCCATGCCCCGGAAGAAGGTTTCCGGCGTCCTTGGCACCCACACTTCTTTTAAGGGCAGACTGAGCAAGATCCCCCAGGGCGCCAGCAAAGCCACAAAAAACGCCGAGCAGCGCCCCCCCCTGCCAGCCTAAAAAGGAAAGCGGGAGAAAAAAAGCCAGCGCTGCGCCGGCCACAGCACTTCCGGCCAGGCCTGCCAGAAAACCCTCTATAGTTTTTTTGGGGCTGATCCGCGGAGCAAGCGGCCTTTTCCCCATTTTTCTTCCTATGAGATAAGCGCAGATATCTGCAGCCCAGATCACAAAAAATAAAAACAGCGTCAACAAAAAACCATCGGATAAATGCCTGATTGCCAGTAAAAAACCGGCCAACCCCACAGTATATAATATACCCCAGAAAGTCAGGGCAGATTCCCAGCATTTAACACTTCCCTGGGAAAAAACCGGCATAAGATTTAAAATAGCAAAAAGAAGCATCCACAGTGCGACGATCAAAAGCAAATCGGAACGGTAAACAGCAAAGAGGACCACCGGGATAAATGGATAAGCGACTATTTCCACAGGCTTTGCGCCGCCTTTTCTAGCCAAGGCAAAAAATTCCCCCATGGCCAGCAGTGAAAGCAATAAGATAAAAATAGCATACCAGTATTTACCCAGATAGGCAAAAAAAAGAAGAACCGGTATCCCAGCAAGCGCTGTCAGGGCTCTCTTTCTTAACAATTTTCCTCACCTGCCAATGGCTTTTATTCGATAAGGCGGAACCCGGGCTGTGCTTTTGTCTTTATACTGCCAAACCGCCGTTCTCTGGCCTGGTAATCGCGGATAGCCTTGTAAAAATGTTCTTTTGTAAAATCGGGCCACAGCGTATCCGTGAACCACAACTCCGTGTAGGCCAGCTGCCAGAGCATAAAATTGCTGATTCTAATCTCCCCGCTGGGGCGTATGAGGAGATCGGGATCAGGAAGATCGGCACTATAAAGATGCCTGGCCAGAAGCTCCTCCGAAATGTCTTCTTCACGATATTGTCCTTCCCGGATGAGAGAGAAAATATCCCTGATAGCTCTGATAATTTCCAGGCGACCGCCATAATTCACGGCAAAATTCAGGACCATTCCCGTATTTTCATCCGTTTTAATGAGCGCTTTTTCTATGGCCAGCCGGGTCCTTTCCGGAAGCCGCCCAAGCTCGCCTGCAGCCTGAATTTTAATATTTTTTTTCATTAGCCTGCCTAATTCCTTTTGCAGGTATTCTTCGGGAAGGCGCATTAAAAAATCAACTTCAAGGGCCGGCCTTTTCCAATTTTCCGTGGAAAAGGCATAAAGGGAAAGTGCCTTAATGCCCAATTCATGGGCACAGGTAACGATCTGTATCAGCGTATCCATACCCTTTTTATGCCCAGCAATCCTAGGCAGGCCCCTTTTTCTGGCCCACCTTCCGTTGCCATCCATGATGATGGCAATATGACAGGGAAGAGTTTTCTCTTTGATCTGTTCGAAGAGAAAAGAGTCACCCTTATCACCCTTTAATTTTTCCTTCTCTGGCATCTTATCACCTTTTAGGTACAAATAGACCCCCGTTTGGGGGATAAAAAGATACCCGATCATATTTTACCATAATCGGCCATTTTAAAACAAAAACGAATCTAGACCTCCATGACCTCTTTTTCTTTGGTACTGAGAACTTTATCAATATCTTCGATGTTGCTTTTGGTAATATCATTAATTTCTTCCTGATAGATCCTTAGCTCATCTTCAGATATCCGGCCGCCTTTTTCCTCCGTTTTGAGCAAATCATTGGCCTCTCTACGCACATTGCGCACGGCAACCTTGCTCTCCTCGGCCTTTTTGCGAATCACCTTCACCAGTTCCTTTCTCCGCTCCTCCGTTAATTGGGGAATTGCCAGCCTGATCACATTTCCATCGCTATTTGGCGTGAGACCGAGATCCGATTTTAAAATTGCTTTTTCTATTTCAGCAGCGATATTCTTATCCCAGGGTTGGATTACCAGCAACCTGGCTTCAGGAGCCGTGACGGTTGCCAACTGATTAAGAGGGGTTGGGGTGTGATAGTAGTCCACCGTAATTTTATCCAGCAAAGAAGGCATAGCCCTCCCTGCCCTAACGGAGCCGAATTCTTTTTTTAAAACTTCGGTACATTTTTTCATTTTAAAATCAGCTTTTTCCAAAATTTCATGCATTGGCTGCCTCACTCCTTACAATTGTTCCAATTTTTTCGCCCATAATCACCCGCTTGATATTCCCATCCTTATTAAGGCCAAAAACGACCAGGGTAATATTATTATCCCGGCACAGCGATGCCGCGGTGGAATCCATAACCCCTAAATCCCATTTAATTACATCGATATAATCCAGTTCTGTAAATTTTTTAGCCTGGGGATTGGTAAGGGGGTCCATATTATAGACTGCATCTACTTTGCCCTTGGCTAAAAGAATTACTTCGGCTTCTATTTCTGCTGCCCTGAGAGCAGCCGCCGTGTCCGTGGAAAAAAATGGATTTCCGGTTCCACCGGCAAAGATAACAACCCTGCCCTTTTCCAGATGCCTGATCGCCCTGCGGCGAATGTAAGGCTCGGCAACCTGTTTCATATCAATTGCTGACTGCACCCTGGTATCGACGTTGATGTTTTCCAGTGCATCCTGCAGGGCAAGGGCATTAATCACTGTGGCCAGCATGCCCATATAATCGGCCGTCGCTCGATCCATGCCTCTCGCTCCGGCCGGAGCCCCCCTCCAGATATTGCCCCCGCCGACAACTATCGCTATCTCCACGTTAAACTTTTTAACATCCTTTATCTGCTCGGCTATGTTTTTGATCACTTCATGGTTTATTCCGTAACCCCCTGCACCCGCCAGGGCCTCGCCGCTCAGCTTTAGTACAACCCTTTTATAGACAGATAACGTCATTTGCCAACCTCCAGACAAGTTTCAGATCAGTACTATTTCCCTTCGTGAGAACATCAATGCACCTTTCCGCTCCGCCTC